>NZ_JBIAHA010000013.1:0-249961 GCF_042870175.1 Streptomyces sp. NPDC006643
CGGAAGCTAAGCCTTTCAGCGCCGATGGTACTGCAGGGGGGACCCTGTGGGAGAGTAGGACGCCGCCGAACAATCTTTGGCCTCAACCCCCGGACACAGTCCGGGGGTTGAGGCATTTCTGCGTTCATGTCGTGGTTTCCGGTACGGCCCGGCTTCGGGTATGATCTCTCTCGTTGCCCCGCCCCAATAGCTCAGTCGGTAGAGCGTCTCCATGGTAAGGAGAAGGTCTACGGTTCGATTCCGTATTGGGGCTCCAACACGAAGAAGGGCCCCGCCTGTTGGCGGGGCCCTTCTTCGTTCTCGTTCAGTCAGGTCTACTCCATCGCGGTCTCGGTCTACTGCGGTTCCGGCACCCGCATCGCCAGGATGGCCATGTCGTCCGACGCCGGCTCGGCCGCGAACCTCTCCACCGCTCGCAGCACGCGTGACGCGACCGCGCCGGCCGTCAGGCCCGTACAGCCCGTCAGGACGTCGACGAGGCCGTCGTCCCCGAGCATTCGGGTCCCCTCGCGGCGCTCGGTGACGCCGTCGGTGACACAGAGAAGGACATCGCCCGGGTCGAGGGTGACCATCTGCTCGTACAGCTCCAGGTCGTCCATGACGCCGAGCAGCGGCTGCGGGTCCGCCGCAGCCTCTACCGTGCCGTCCTGGCGCAGGCGCAGCGGCAACGGGTGGCCGGCGCAGACGACCTTGAGGACCGCGCTGCCGTCCTCCTGGGGCCACAACTCCCCGTAGAGCAGCGTCAGGAAGCGGCTGCGCGCGCCCTCGTCGAGGATCGCCGCGTTCAGGCGCTCCAGTACGGCCGGGCCGCTGAAGCCCTCTCGGGCGAGGAGCCGGAGCGCGTGCCGGGCGAGTCCCGTCACCGCCGCGGCTTCCGGGCCCGTGCCGCAGACGTCGCCGATGGCGAAGCCGTACGCGCCGTCGCGGATCGGGAAGAGGTCGTAGAAGTCGCCGCCCACCTCGTTGCCTTCGCCCGCCGCGCGGTAGATGACCTCCACCTCGACGTTGGGCACCTGGGGCAACTCCGGCGGCAGCAGGCTGCGTTGGAGGGACTGGCTGATGGCCATGCGCTCCGAGTAGAGGCGCGCGTTGTCGAGCGCGAGCGCCGCCCGGCGGGACAGGTCCTCGGCCAGCTCCAGGATCTCCTGGCGGAAGTGGTCGTCGGACGGCTTGCCGAGGGTGAGCATCCCGATCACGCGGTTACGGGCGACGAGTGGCAGCACGACGGTCTCTCCGCCCACCGCGGCGGCCGTCGCCAATGTCGTACCGATTCCGGAGGAGACGGGCGTGGAGGCCCCTCCCAGCTCTCTCATGGACGTACGGAGCGCCGCCTGGTGCGCGGCGTCGGCCGGGCCGGTCCAGACGCGGGCGCCCGGGGTCGGCACCGGCTCGGGCGGATCGATCTTGGAGAGCAGGGCCTTGAGACCGTCGATGCGCTCCTCGTCCTCGTGCAGGACGTACGAGAGGTACGGATCCGACGTCTGGTCGGCGATGGTGTAGACGGCGCACCAGGTGGCGAGGGTCGGCACCGTCATCTGGGCCATCAGCGCGAGAGTCTGGTCCCGGTCGAGGGTGCCGGCCAGCAGGTCGGAGGCTTCGACGAGGAACGAGAGCGAACCACGGCGGAGGCGTTCCAGCTCGCCGAGCCTGGCGGACTCGACGGCCAGGGCGATGCGGTCGGCCGCGAACTGGAGTCGCAACGCTTCCTCGTTCGAGTAGCGGCCCGCGGATTCGGCGGCGACGCCGAGGGAGCCGGTGAGGCGGCCCTCGACCTTGAGCGGGACGGTGACGACGGAGCGCATGCCGGTGCCGTTGAGCAGCGGGACGGCTCCGGGGACGATCACCAGGTCCTCGTGGACGGCGGGCATCCTGGCGGAGCCGTACCGCCCCGTGCCGGCCTCCACCGGGACGCGGGCGAAGCGCTGACGGGCCGAGGGAAGGCCGGTGGTGGCCCGGACCTCCAGTTCCGTCTCGTCGTCGGTGGCGAGCAGGAGGAAGGCCGAGTCGCCTTCAAGCATGTCGCGGGCGCGCTCCACGGTGCGCTGGAGCAGACCGTCGAGATCCTCTGGGGCCGGTGAGCCGATGAAGACCTCGAAGGGGTCCACGGTGCGGCTCTCGGCGCCGGTCTCGGTGACGGGGGCGCGTTGCGGGGTCTGGATGACGGCGCGTTCGTCGTCGCGTACGAGGAGGCAGACGGTGGACGGCTCGCCTTCCGTGTCGCGCACCCGGAGGTGGGACGCGTACACGGGGATGACTCTGCCGTCGCTGCCCCGGATTCCGTAACTGCCCTCCCAGCGTGACAGCAGCAGCGCCTCGGCGATGCCGGTGCCGATGCCCGGTGTGTGCGGCCAGGCGGCGAAGTCGGTGAGGGGTTTGCCGACGACCTGGTCCGCCGGGTAGCCGAAGAGGCGCTCCGCGTCCTCGTTCCAGGTCGAGACGGTGCCGGTTCTGTCGATCTGGACGACGGCGACCCTGACCCGTTCGTCGGTGACGGGGAGGAGCGCGTTCGGGATGACGGGGCCGGCGGACCGCGCGCCGACGGGGCGGTCGGGGAGGTCGAGCTGGAACCAGACCTGTTTGTGCGTCGGGGTGTAGTCGACGCCCCAGCGGGAGGCCAGGGCGGCGCAGAGGAGCAGTCCCCGGCCGTTCTCCCGGTCGGGGCTGCCCAGGGACAGCCCCGTGCCCTGCATGGGGATCTCACGTTCGGGATAGCGGTCGGAGACCTCGACGCGGACGCCGTCCTCCGTACGGAGGCAGAGCACGTCAGCCGACGTGCCGGCGTGGATGACGGCGTTGGTGACGAGTTCGCTGGTGAGGACCACGGCGTCGTCGACGACGTCGGCGTATCCCCAGCCCTGGAGCGTGTCACGGACAAAGGCGCGGGCGGTCGCGACGGACCGCCCGACAGGGTCGAAGCTGGCAGCCGCCCGCGCGGTGATCACAGAACTCCTCGTACGCGTCTCGACGCCCGGCTCCGCCATGATTCGGCCCCGCCCTCCAGGTGCCCGGTGGTAGTACGTTCGCCACACCGCCCCCGCCGGGCAGACCGGGACGGTTGGACAGCCGGATGCCAGGTTACTTACCTTCGCTGGGTGGGTGGATGCCGGTCGCCACTGTTTCCGCCTACCGGGGGTGGGGACGCTATGCGAAGCTGCCGAACTGTTATCGCCAGGTTCAGCCGTGGTGAAACACTGGGCAGGATTCCAGAGACAGTCCGAGTAACAGGTCTGAGCAGTCAGTACGGTCAACCCCCGCGGGAGGGACACGGTGGAGTCTGGCGTGGCGGCGCGTGGCAACAGCACGCGCGCGAAAGGCGGACGGTCCCGGAACAACGGGGCCATCGAGGTCGATGCGGCGGCTCTGAACAGACTGCTGACGGCCCTGGTGGCGATGCGGGACGGCAACTTCCGTAAACGCCTCACCGTCTCCGGTGACGATGTGATGGCGGAGATCTCCGCCGTGTTCAACGAGGTGGCGGACCGGAATCTGCACCTCACGGGCGAGCTGGCCCGCGTACGGCGCATGGTCGGGCGCGAGGGCAAGCTCACCGAGCGGCTGGAGACGGGCGCCTGTGAGGGGTCCTGGGCCACTGCCATCGACGCGTCGAACGCGCTGGTGGACGACCTGGCGCGCCCCGTGTCCGAGGTCGGGCGGGTGCTGTCGGCGGTCGCCGAGGGCGACCTGGAGCAGCGGATGGAGCTGCGTTCGCACTTCACCGAGGGTTCGGCGGGGACGGAGCGCCCGCTGCGCGGCGAGTTCCTGAAGGTCGCCAGGACCGTGAACAACCTGGTCGACCAGCTGTCCGCGTTCACCGACGAGGTGACGCGGGTGGCGCTGGAGGTCGGTACCGAGGGCAAGCTCGGTGGACAGGCCAAAGTGCGAGGTATGTCGGGTTCGTGGAAGGACCTGACGGACTCCGTCAACACGATGGCGTACCGGCTCACCGCTCAGGTACGTGACATTGCTCTCGTTACGACGGCCGTCGCCAAGGGTGATCTGTCGCGCAAGGTCACCGTGCACGTGGCCGGCGAGATGCTTCAGTTGAAGAACACCGTGAACACGATGGTGGACCAGCTGTCGTCGTTCTCGTCCGAGGTGACCCGGGTGGCCCGCGAGGTGGGCACCGAGGGCGAGCTGGGGGGCCAGGCCACCGTGCCCGGCGTGGCCGGCGTGTGGAAGGACCTCACCGATTCGGTGAACACGATGGCCGGCAACCTGACGAGTCAGGTGCGTGGCATCGCCGAGGTCACCACCGCCGTCGCGAACGGCGATCTTTCCCAGAAGGTCACCGTGAGCGCGCGCGGCGAGGTCGCGCAGCTCGCCGAGACGATCAACCAGATGACCGAGACGCTGCGTACGTTCGCCGACGAGGTGACCCGGGTGGCGAGCGAGGTCGGCGGCTCGGGTGTGCTGGGCGGCCAGGCGCAGGTGCCGGGCGCGGCGGGCACCTGGAAGGACCTGACGGACTCGGTCAACACCGTCTTCCGCAATCTGACCACCCAGGTGCGGGACATCGCCCAGGTGACGACGGCCGTCGCGAACGGTGACCTCTCTCAGAAGGTCACCGTCGACGTGGCCGGCGAGATGCTCGAACTGAAGAACACCGTCAACACGATGGTGCGGCAGCTCAATTCGTTCGGCTCCGAGGTGACGCGGGTCGCCCGCGAGGTCGGCGTCGAGGGTCAACTGGGCGGCCAGGCCGAGGTTCCGGGCGCGGCGGGTACGTGGAAGGACCTCACCGACTCCGTCAACACCGCGTTCCGTAATCTCACCGGCCAGGTGCGGGACATCGCGCAGGTGACGACGGCGGTGGCGAACGGCGATCTTTCCCAGAAGGTGACCGTCAACGTCGCGGGCGAGATGCTCGAACTGAAGAACACGGTCAACACGATGGTGGCGCAGCTGTCGTCGTTCGCCGACCAGGTGACGCGGATGGCGCGTGACGTGGGTACGGAGGGCAGGCTGGGCGGCCAGGCGCGGGTGGACGGCGTCTCCGGTACCTGGAAGGAACTGACCGACTCCGTCAACTTCATGGCCGGCAACCTGACCGATCAGGTGCGCCAGATCGCCCAGGTGACCACGGCCGTGGCGCGTGGCGACCTGTCGCAGAAGATCGACGTCGACGCCCGTGGCGAGATCCTGGAACTGAAGAACACCATCAACACGATGGTCGACCAGCTCTCCGCCTTCGCCGAGCAGGTCACGCGCGTGGCCCGTGAGGTGGGCACGGACGGCAGGCTCGGCGGTCAGGCGCAGGTGCCGGGCGTCGCCGGTGTCTGGCGCGATCTGACGGACTCCGTGAACGGCATGGCCGGGAACCTGACCTCCCAGGTCCGCAACATCGCGCAGGTCGCCACGGCGGTGGCGCGCGGTGACCTGTCGCAGAAGATCGACGTGGACGCGCGCGGCGAGATCCTGGAGCTGAAGAACACCCTCAACACGATGGTGGACCAGCTGTCGAACTTCGCCGAGCAGGTCACCCGGGTCGCCCGCGAGGTCGGTACGGAGGGCATGCTCGGCGGTCAGGCCGAGGTGCAGGGTGTCTCGGGCACTTGGAAAGACCTCACCCAGTCGGTCAACTTCATGGCCGGCAATCTGACGGACCAGGTGCGGCAGATCGCCCAGGTCACGACGGCCGTCGCCAAGGGCGACCTGTCGAAGAAGATCACGGTCGACGCCAAGGGCGAGATCCTCGACCTCGTCACGACCGTCAACACGATGGTCGATCAGCTCTCGAACTTCGCGGACGAGGTGACCCGGGTGGCCCGCGAGGTGGGCACCGAGGGCATCCTCGGCGGCCAGGCGCGGGTGCGCGGCGTCACGGGCATCTGGAAGGACCTCAGCGACAACGTCAACACGATGGCCAACAACCTGACCAGTCAGGTGCGGAACATCTCGCGGGTCTCCTCCGCCGTCGCCAACGGTGACCTGACCAAGAAGGTCACCGTCGAGGCGCGGGGCGAGGTCGCCGAACTCGCCGACACGGTCAACATCATGGTGACGACGTTGTCGTCGTTCGCCGACGAGGTGACCCGGGTCGCCCGTGAGGTGGGCACCGAGGGCGAGCTGGGCGGCCAGGCGCGCGTCCCGGGCGTCTCGGGGACCTGGAAGGACCTCACCGAGTCCGTGAACTCGATGGCGTCCAACCTGACCGGTCAGGTGCGCCAGATCGCGACGGTCACCACCGCCATCGCCAAGGGCGATCTCACCAAGAAGATCGACATCGACGCCCGCGGTGAGATCCAGGAGCTGAAGAACACCATCAACACGATGGTCGACCAGCTGTCGTCGTTCGCCGAACAGGTCACCAGGGTGGCCCGCGAGGTGGGCACGGACGGGCAGTTGGGCGGCCAGGCCCGGGTCAGGGACGTCGACGGCACCTGGCGCGACCTCACCGAGTCGGTGAACGAGATGGCCGGCAACCTGACCCGTCAGGTGCGGGCGATCGCCGCCGTCGCCACCGCGGTGACCCGCGGCGATCTGAATCTGAAGATCGACGTCGACGCGGCGGGCGAGATCCAGGTCCTCCAGGACAACATCAACACCATGATCGCCAACCTGCGCGACACCACCCTCGCCAACGAGGAGCAGGACTGGCTCAAGGGCAACCTGGCCCGTATCTCGGGTCTGATGCAGGGCCGCCGCGACCTGGACGACGTCGCCTCCCTGATCATGAGCGAGCTGACACCGGTGGTGGCGGCGCAGCACGGCGCGTTCTTCCTCGCGATGCCGACCGGCACCGTCTCCGAGCTGGGGACGGGCGGCGGGCGCGACGGCTCGTACGAGCTGTGCATGCGCGGCAGTTACGGCTACTCGGCCGGTTCGATGCCGACCTCCTTCCGGCCGGGCGAGACCCTGATCGGTACGGCCGCCGAGGAGAAGCGCACGATCCAGGTCAACGTTCCGCCGGGCTATCTCAAGATCTCCTCGGGGCTCGGCGAGGCGTCACCGGCGTACGTGATCGTGCTGCCGGTGCTGTTCGAGGGCAAGGTCCTCGGGGTGATCGAGCTGGCCTCGTTCCAGCCCTTCACCCAGATCCAGCGGGACTTCCTGAACCAGATCGCGGAGATGATCGCGACGAGCGTCAACACGATCAGCGTCAACACCAAGACCGAGGTGCTGCTCAAGCAGTCGCAGGAGCTGACCGAGCAGCTGCGGGAGCGCTCGGCGGAGCTGGAGAACCGGCAGAAGGCCCTGCAGTCCTCCAACGCGGAGCTGGAGGAGAAGGCGGAGCTGCTGGCCCGTCAGAACCGCGACATCGAGGTGAAGAACACCGAGATCGAGGAGGCGCGGCAGGTCCTGGAGGAGCGCGCCGAGCAGCTCGCGGTGTCGATGCGCTACAAGTCCGAGTTCCTGGCGAACATGTCGCACGAGCTGCGTACGCCGCTGAACTCGCTGCTCATCCTGGCGAAGCTGCTCGCGGACAACGCGGAGATGAATCTCTCACCGAAGCAGGTGGAGTTCGCCGAGACGATCCACGGGGCGGGCTCCGACCTGCTCCAGCTCATCAACGACATCCTCGACCTGTCGAAGGTCGAGGCGGGCAAGATGGACGTCAGTCCGACGCGCATCGCGCTCGTACAGCTCGTCGACTACGTCGAGGCGACGTTCCGGCCGCTGACGGCGGAGAAGGGGCTCGACTTCTCCGTACGGGTCTCCCCGGAGCTGCCGGCGACGCTGCACACCGACGAGCAGCGGCTGCTCCAGGTGCTGCGCAACCTGCTGTCCAACGCGGTGAAGTTCACCGACACGGGCGCCGTCGAGCTGGTGATCCGGCCCGCCGGGGCGGATGTGCCCAACGCGATCAGGGAACAGCTTTTGGAGGCGGGTTCGCTGCGGGACGCGGACGCCGATCTGATCGCCTTCTCGGTCACCGACACCGGTATCGGGATCGCGGCGAGCAAGATGCGGGTGATCTTCGAGGCGTTCAAGCAGGCGGACGGTACGACGAGCCGTAAGTACGGAGGTACGGGTCTGGGCCTGTCCATCAGCCGGGAGATCGCCCGGCTGCTGGGCGGCGAGATCCACGCGGCGAGCGAGCCGGGCCGCGGTTCGACGTTCACGTTGTACCTGCCGCTGCACGCCAGTGAACTGCCCCCGCAGGGCTACCCGCAGCTGACTCCGGGCATCGACCCGCAGCGCGCCGGCGGCGACTCCTCGGCCCTGTCGGCGGAGCAGGCGCGGCTGGACCGGCCCGCGGCGCCGTCGGAGGCCCGTACGGGGCCCGCCGCGCTGTTCCGGCGCCGTCGCAAGGCCCTGGGCGGTCCGGAGCAGTTGAACTCGTCGGCGGCGCGTCCTGGGGGTCCCGGTGGTACGTCAGGCGGCCTGCCGGGCGGCGGGAACGGTTCCGCGGGCACCGCCAACGGCTCGAGGCCGTCGGGCGGTTCGGGGATGGAGGAGCCCTGGCCGGCCGACACGCAGGACGCTCCGGAGGAGCGGCGTACGTTCTCGTTCGGTGGTGAGAAGGTGCTGATCGTCGACGACGACATCCGCAACGTCTTCGCGCTGACCAGCGTCCTGGAACAGCACGGTCTGTCGGTGCTGTACGCCGAGAACGGCCGTGAGGGCATCGAGGTGTTGGAGCAGCACGACGATGTGACGCTGGTGCTGATGGACATCATGATGCCGGAGATGGACGGATACGCGACGACGACGGCGATCCGCAGGATGCCGCAGTTCGCCGGGCTGCCGATCATCGCGCTCACCGCGAAGGCGATGAAGGGCGACCGGGAGAAGGCGATCGACTCCGGCGCATCTGACTATGTGACAAAGCCGGTCGATCCCGATCATCTTCTGTCGGTGATGGAGCAGTGGATGCATCAAAAGTGACACGTACGCGACGCCGGGAGCGGCTTCGGAAGCGCCCGGCGGCTGTGCGAACCTGTGGGAGAAGGTGAGTTCTTGTGGCCGATCACGTGTGGGCCGCAGGTAATCGGGGAACTTTCCGAGCTCCTGTGACGTTTTTGCTACGTGCACAGTGACATCGCGGTGACAGGGTGTGGCGACAGGCGGGGTGCGGCTACCATGACCGGCACAAGGACGGACGGCGTAAGGGAGTCGTCCCCTGGGGCGGCGCCCGGTGCACAGCCGGGGCGAGGAGGGCGGGCCATGGTGCAGAAGGCCAAGATCCTCCTGGTCGATGACCGGCCGGAGAATCTGCTGGCGCTGGAGGCCATTCTCTCCGCGCTCGATCAGACGCTGGTGCGGGCATCGTCAGGGGAGGAAGCGCTCAAGGCGCTGCTGACGGACGACTTCGCGGTCATTCTGCTGGACGTCCAGATGCCTGGGATGGACGGCTTCGAGACCGCCGCGCACATCAAGAGGCGTGAGCGGACGCGGGACATCCCGATCATCTTCCTCACGGCCATCAACCACGGTCCGCACCACACCTTCCGGGGCTATGCCGCCGGTGCGGTGGACTACATCTCCAAGCCGTTCGACCCGTGGGTGCTGCGCGCGAAGGTCTCGGTCTTCGTCGAGCTGTACATGAAGAACTGCCAGTTGAAAGAGCAGGCCGAACTGCTCAGGCTGCAACTGGCGGGAGCGGGCGAGGTCAAGGAACCTGCCGGTCTCCTGGCCGAACTGTCCGCCCGGCTGGCGGCAGTTGAGGAGCAGGCCGAGGCGCTCTCCAAACAGCTGGACGACGAGTCCGCCGACGCGGCGGCCGTCGCCACGGCCGCGCATCTGGAGCGCAAACTGACCGGACTCCGCCGGGCGCTGGACGCCCTGGAGCCGGGC
Source organism: Streptomyces sp. NPDC006643 (assembly GCF_042870175.1). NCBI lineage: Bacteria > Bacillati > Actinomycetota > Actinomycetes > Kitasatosporales > Streptomycetaceae > Streptomyces > Streptomyces sp. NPDC006643. Next base: position 9,739 of record NZ_JBIAHA010000013.1, read on the forward strand.
AGCGGAGGCGGCTCACCGCTTCCCTCACCGAACTGACCGGGCGCGTCGCGGGCTCAACGGGCCCGTGGGCGGCCCGTTTCGGTCTGCCCCGAGCCCCTGCCCCGAGATCTGCTCCGAGCCCTGCCCTGAGCCCTCCTTCGAGGTCCGGCCCGAGGTCCGGCCCGCAGAGCTGAGAGCGCGTCAGTTTCCGGTCCCCGACGGGCGACACGAACGGGTGAAGCGGTGGGCACACGTGTCCGTCGCCGTTCACACCGGTAACCTCACCCCCATGGCCTCACGTACGTCCGGCAAGGGTTCCCAGGGCACGGCGGGCACCGCGAAACCGCGTGCCGGCCGTCCGAGCGGTGCCGCGAAGAAGGCGGCCCCCGCCGCCAAGGCCGCGGCGAAGAAGACAGCACCCACGAAAAAGGTGCCCGCCAAGAAGGCTCCCGCGAAGAAGTCCGCGGCCAAACCGGCGCCCAGGCCCGCGCCGTCCCCGACGAACGGCGTCTACCGCCTCGTACGCGCCCTCTGGCTGGGTCTCGCGCACGCGGTCGGCGCGATGTTCCGCGGCATAGGCCGGGGCGCGAAGGGACTCGACCCGGCGCACCGCAAGGACGGCATCGCGCTCCTGCTGCTCGGGCTCGGTCTGATCGTCGCCGCCGGTACGTGGTCCAACCTGCGCGGTCCGGTCGGCGATCTCGTCGAGATGCTGATCACCGGCGCCTTCGGCCGGCTCGACCTGCTCGTCCCGATACTGCTCGGCGCCGTCGCCGTCCGGCTGATCCTCTACCCGCAGCGGCCCGAGGCCAACGGACGCATCGTCATCGGTCTCTCCGCGCTCGTGGTCGGTGTCCTGGGGCTGGTGCACATCGCCTGCGGCTCCCCGGGCCGGGACGCCGGTACGGAGGCGATGCAGGACGCCGGCGGGCTCATCGGCTGGGCCGCCTCCATGCCGCTGATCTTCGCCATGGGCGAGGTGCTGGCCGTACCGATGCTGGTCCTGCTCACCGTCTTCGGGCTGCTCGTCGTCACGGCGACGCCCGTCAACGCCATTCCGCAGCGGCTGCGACAGCTCGCCGTCCGGCTCGGGATCCTCGATCCCGCCCCGACCGACCGCGACGACGAGGAGCGGGAGGAGTACGACGGGGACGACGAGCGCTACGACGAGCAGTGGCGTGAGGCCCTGCCCGCGCGGGGACGGCGCTCGACGGCCCGCCGTGCCGCGGCGCCCGACGACGACTACGACCCCGACCAGGCCGAGGTCCAGGCGCTGGCCCGCCGCCGGCGCCCGCGCGGTCAGTCGGCGCAGCCCGGCCGCGACCGGCCCCTCGACGCCGTCGACGTGGCAGCCGCCGCCGCTGCCGCGCTGGACGGAGCCGTACTCAACGGGATGCCGCCCTCGCCGATCGTCGCCGACCTCACGCAGGGCGTCTCGGCCGACCGCACGCGGGACGCCGCGAAGGCACGGCCGGGGGCGTCCACGCGCGGCGCGGCCGGCGGCCGGTCCGGAAGCGGCGCGGGGTCGGGGGAGCACTCCGTACCCACGGCGCGCGAGCCGGAGCCACGTGCGTCCGCCGCGCAGTCCCTGCCCGGCGCCGTCGCCGACCTGACCAAGCCCGCGCCCGCGCAGGACCGGCCACTGCCGCCGCGCGCCGAGCAGCTTCAGCTCGCCGGCGACATCACCTACTCCCTGCCGTCCCTGGACCTGCTGGAGCGGGGCGGCCCCGGCAAGACCCGCAGCGCCGCCAACGACGCGGTCGTCGACTCGCTGACCAACGTCTTCATGGAGTTCAAGGTCGACGCGACGGTCACCGGCTTCACGCGCGGGCCGACCGTCACCCGTTACGAGGTCCAGCTCGGCCCCGCCGTGAAGGTCGAGCGCATCACCGCGCTCACCAAGAACATCGCCTACGCCGTGGCCAGCCCCGACGTCCGGATCATCAGCCCCATCCCCGGCAAGTCCGCCGTCGGCATCGAGATCCCGAACTCCGACCGGGAGATGGTCGTCCTCGGTGACGTCCTGCGGCTCGCCGACGCCGCCGAGGACGACCATCCGATGCTCGTCGCGCTCGGCAAGAACGTCGAGGGCGGCTACGAGATGGCCAACCTCGCCAAGATGCCGCACCTGCTGGTCGCCGGTGCCACCGGATCCGGCAAGTCCTCCTGCATCAACTGTCTGATCACCTCGGTGATGGTCCGGGCGACCCCCGAGGACGTACGGATGGTCCTCGTCGACCCCAAGCGGGTCGAGCTGACGGCGTACGAGGGCATCCCGCACCTGATCACGCCCATCATCACCAACCCCAAGCGGGCCGCCGAGGCGCTCCAGTGGGTCGTGCGGGAGATGGACCTGCGCTACGACGACCTCGCGGCGTACGGCTACCGCCACATCGACGACTTCAACCAGGCCGTACGCACCGGCAAGGTCAAGGCCCCCGAGGGCAGCGAGCGCGAGCTGACGCCGTATCCGTACCTGCTCGTGATCGTGGACGAGCTGGCCGACCTGATGATGGTCGCGCCGCGCGACGTCGAGGACGCGATCGTCCGTATCACCCAGTTGGCCCGCGCCGCCGGCATCCATCTGGTGCTCGCCACCCAGCGCCCCTCGGTGGACGTCGTCACCGGTCTGATCAAGGCGAACGTGCCCTCCCGGCTCGCCTTCGCGACCTCCTCGCTCGCCGACAGCCGGGTCATCCTCGACCAGCCCGGCGCCGAGAAGCTGATCGGCAAGGGCGACGGGCTCTTCCTCCCCATGGGGGCCAGCAAGCCGACCCGTATGCAGGGCGCCTTCGTTACGGAGGACGAGGTCGCCGCCGTCGTCCAGCACTGCAAGGACCAGATGGCGCCGGTCTTCAGGGAAGACGTCGTCGTCGGCACGGCCAAGAAGAAGGAGATCGACGAGGACATCGGCGACGATCTCGATCTGCTGTGCCAGGCCGCCGAGTTGGTCGTCTCCACACAGTTCGGTTCGACATCGATGCTTCAGCGGAAGTTGCGCGTGGGTTTCGCCAAAGCGGGCAGACTCATGGACCTGATGGAATCGCGGAACATCGTCGGTCCGAGCGAGGGTTCCAAGGCGCGTGATGTGCTGGTGAAGGCAGACGAGCTGGACGGAGTGCTCGCGGTGATCCGTGGCGAGCCCGCTCCCGAAGGAGCTGACGGGAATTGACGGTAACTGAGGCGATCCGAGAGATATCCGAAGCAACCCTTTCGGCCGGTCGGACGTCAACGTGGAGAGACAGACATCCCGATGTCCCGTCGACACGCCGCCCGGCCATTCAGATGGCGTACAAAGTGCGTCCGCCCGGTTGCCCCACCCTTTCGTACCACCCATAGACTGAACATCCAGCAGGTGGCTACACGCTCGAAAGGCACTCCCGTGTCCATCGGCAACTCCCCCGAAGACGACCAGCCTTCCGCCGTCGACCCCGCTGAGGACGAGCGGCCCGCGACCGAAGAGGACAAGCCTTCGGTCGGTCATGTCCTTCAGCAAGCACGCACCGCCGCAGGACTGACCGTCGAAGAGGTCAGCGCCTCCACCCGGGTGCGTGTTCCCATCGTGCAAGCGATCGAACAGGACGACTTCTCGCGCTGCGGCGGCGACGTCTACGCGCGCGGTCACATCCGTACGCTCGCGCGCTCGGTCGGGATCGATCCCGAGCCTCTTGTCGGGCAGTACGACTCCGAGCACGGCGGGCGCCCCGCGCCGACGCCCGCGGCCCCGCTGTTCGAGGCCGAGCGGATCCGCCCGGAGCGGCGCCGTCCCAACTGGACGGCCGCCATGGTCGCCGCGATCGTCGCGGTGATCGGCTTCGTCGGCTTCACCATGTTCAACGGCACCGACGACGAGGGCCAGGGCAAGCAGGTCGCCGAGGGCCCCGCGCCGGAGAAGAGCACCTCCGAGCCGAGCACCACGAAGCCCGCCGACCCGAAGCCCGACCCGTCGGACAGCGCCATCGCCGCGGCCCCGGCCGACAAGGTGACCGTCAAGCTCTCCGCCGTCGAGGACAAGAGCTGGATCTCCGCGAAGTCCCCCAACGGCGAACTGATCTTCGACGGACTGCTCCTCAAGGGCGAGTCCAAGACCTTCCAGGACGACGAGCAGATCGACTTCATCCTCGGCAACGCCGGCGTGATCGACATCTTCGTCAACGGCAAGCAGGTCGACGAGGACTTCAAGCCCGGCCAGGTGGAGCGCCCGTCGTACACGAAGGGTGACCCCGAGGCCGGCTGATGCCGCGGTCGGCGCCGGAGCATCTGACGGCGTCGGCGGGCATCGGGCGCAGGTCCTGCAGCGGGGCGCGGGGTCCGCGGGGGAGAGCGGGCAGCGCCTTCCGGACGGTCCTGGCAACCCTGCACGGCAGGAGGGCGGCCAGGACAAAGTAGTCTTGAGCCCATGCCCGAACGCCGTACCGTCGCCCTTGTCACGCTTGGCTGCGCCCGTAACGAGGTGGACTCGGAGGAGCTTGCAGGCCGCTTGGCAGCGGACGGCTGGGAGCTCGTCGAGGAAGCCGCCGACGCGGACGTCGCCGTCGTCAACACCTGCGGCTTCGTCGAAGCCGCCAAGAAGGACTCCGTCGACGCCCTGCTGGAAGCCAACGATCTGAAGGATCACGGCAGAACCCAGGCCGTCGTCGCCGTCGGCTGCATGGCCGAGCGCTACGGCAAGGAACTCGCGGAATCGCTCCCCGAAGCGGACGGCGTGCTCGGATTCGACGACTACGCCGACATCTCGGACCGCCTCCAGACCATCCTCAACGGCGGTATCCACGCCTCGCACACGCCCCGAGACCGGCGCAAGCTGCTCCCGCTGAGCCCGGCCGACCGGCAGGGCGCCATCGGTGTGGCACTGCCCGGACACGGCGCCACGGCGACACCTCCTACGGAGGCGGGGGGCACTGGGCTCCTGCCGGAGACGGCCGTCATCCCCGCCCCCGCCGACCTGCCGCAGGGACTCGCGCCGGCCTCCGGTCCGCGCGCACCGCTGCGCAGGCGCCTCGACAACAGCCCCGTCGCCTCTGTGAAGCTGGCCTCCGGCTGCGACCGGCGCTGCACCTTCTGCGCCATCCCCTCCTTCCGCGGCTCCTTCATCTCGCGCCGCCCCTCCGACGTCCTGGGCGAGACGCGCTGGCTGGCCGAGCAGGGCGTGAAGGAGGTCATGCTCGTCTCCGAGAACAACACCTCCTACGGAAAAGACCTCGGCGACATCCGCCTCCTGGAGACGCTGCTGCCCGAACTCGCGGCGGTCGACGGGATCGAGCGCGTCCGGGTCAGCTACCTCCAGCCCGCCGAGATGCGCCCCGGACTCATCGACGTCCTGACGTCGACGCCGGGCGTCGCCCCGTACTTCGACCTGTCCTTCCAGCACTCCGCGCCCGCCGTGCTACGCGCGATGCGTCGCTTCGGGGACACCGACCGCTTCCTGGAGCTGCTGGAGACGATCCGGGGCAAGGCACCCCAGGCCGGGGTGCGCTCCAACTTCATCGTGGGCTTCCCGGGCGAGACCGAGGCCGACTTCGCCGAGCTGGAACGGTTCCTCACCGGCGCGCGGCTCGACGCCATCGGTGTGTTCGGTTACTCGGACGAGGACGGCACCGAGGCGGCGACGTTCGAGCACAAGCTGGACGAGGACGTCGTGGCCGAGCGGCTGGCGCGGCTGTCGCGGCTGGCCGACGAGCTGACGTCGCAGCGGGCCGAGGAGCGCCTGGGAGAGACCCTGACGGTCCTCGTGGAGTCCCTGGGGTCCGCGGACGACCCCGAGGACGGCGCCGTCGGCAGGGCGGCCCACCAGGCGCCCGAGACCGACGGCCAGGTGATCTTCACGTCGCGCGAAGGTCTGCACCCCGGCCGTATGGTCGAGGCGAAGGTGGTCGGCACCGAGGGCGTGGACCTGGTGGCCGAGTACTGCGGCTTCACCGGGGACGAGCCCCGGAGCCCCGGCGAGGAGGCAGCCAGATGACCGGAGTCCCGGCATCGGCCGGGGGCGGCCAGGGAAGTAGGCCGGCGCCCGGTGGCAAGCTCGGGGCTGCGGCCGTCAATCAGGCCAGCGTGTGGAACATCGCCAACATCCTCACGATGATGCGACTGGTGCTCGTACCGGCCTTCGTGGCGCTGCTCCTCCAGGACGGCGGGTACGACCCGGCCTGGCGTGCCTGGGCATGGGCCGCGTTCGCCGTAGCCATGATCACCGACATCTTCGACGGACATCTGGCCCGTACGTACAACCTGGTCACCGACTTCGGGAAGATCGCCGACCCGATCGCCGACAAGGCGATCATGGCGGCCGGCCTGATCAGTCTCTCCGTGCTCGGGGACCTGCCGTGGTGGGTGACCGGAGTGATCCTCTTCCGGGAGCTGGGGATCACGCTGATGCGATTCTGGGTGATCCGGCACGGGGTCATTCCGGCCAGCCGCGGCGGCAAGATGAAGACGCTCGCGCAGGGCACGGCGGTCGGCATGTACGTGCTGGCGCTGACCGGGCCGCTGGCGACGCTGCGGTTCTGGGTGATGGCCCTCGCGGTCGTACTGACCGTACTGACCGGCCTCGACTACGTACGCCAGGCCATCCTCCTACGGAGGGCGGGGCTGGCGGCCGAACGTGACGGGGCGGAGCGCGCTTCGTGACGTCGGGGACGGAGGGGACGTTCGGGACGCGGACCGGGGCGGGGGCCGATGCCCTGGGGGGCGCCGGGAAGGATGCGGCGGCCCACGGCGTTCTTCCTCTTGAAGAGGTTGCCGCCCAGGTGCTCGATCTGCTCGTACGCCAGGGGACGACCCTGGCGGTGGCGGAGTCGCTGACCGGCGGTCTGGTGGCCGCGGAGCTGACGTCCGTCCCCGGCGCCTCCCGGGCGCTTCGCGGGGGAGTCACGGCGTACGCCACGGACGTCAAGCGCGATGTCCTCGGTGTGGAGGGAACACTTCTGGCCGAGCGGGGCGCGGTGGATCCCGAGGTCGCACGGCAGATGGCCGTCGGCGTACGGGGTGCGCTGGGCGCCGACTGGGGCATCGCGACCACGGGAGTCGCGGGTCCCGAGCCGCAGGACGGACAGCCCGTGGGCACTGTCTACGTGGCTGTGAGCGGTCCGCAGGGTGCCGAGAAAGTGGCCGCACTGCGGTTGAACGGTGACCGGGCGGAAATCCGTAGAGAGAGTGTACGGAGCGTGCTGGAACTGCTCTCCGGCGAACTGACCGGGAACGGGCGGACACAGGATACGGAACGGAACGGGGGGACTTGATGTTTGCAGCCCTGAGTGAACACGACATCGCTCCCCGCACGGCCGCAGCGCGAGGCGGTACGGTGGGGCGAGAAGGATGCGGCTACGCGGTCCGAGGAGGGAGCCACCGATGATTCTGCTCCGTCGCCTGCTTGGTGACGTACTGCGTCGGCAGCGCCAGCGCCAGGGCCGTACTCTGCGCGAAGTCTCCTCGTCCGCCCGAGTCTCGCTCGGCTATCTCTCCGAGGTGGAGCGGGGGCAGAAGGAGGCTTCTTCCGAGCTGCTCTCCGCTATCTGCGACGCGCTTGACGTACGGATGTCCGAGCTCATGCGCGAAGTGAGCGACGAACTGTCGCTGGCCGAACTGGCCGCGTCCGCAGCGGCCAGCGAGCCGGTGCCCGCGGCGGTACGCCCGATGCTCAATTCCGTCTCCGTGACGTCGGTGGCTGGTGTGCCGACGGAGCGTGTGACCATCAAGGCGCCTGCGGAAGCGGTGAATGTCGTCGCCGCTTGATCCGTACGGCGTGACCGAGGCCTGAGCCCCGGACGGTCCCAGTGACCGGCCGGGGCTTCTGCTTTGCCCGTTCCCGGCCGGCCGGGGGTGCGGCTCATCTGGTGGGTGAATGTCGACAATTTTTCCCGAAATGAGCCTTTTGGGGTCTTGTGCCATGGTGGGCGTACGTGTGAACGGAACTGGAGGACGCCCCATGTCTGTCGTCAAAAGCTCACTGCCCGAGGCGGACCTGAAGCTGGTCGGCGAGGCGCTACAGGGCGCGCTCGTCGATCTGCTCGATCTCTCACTGGTGGCCAAGCAGGTGCACTGGAACATCGTGGGGCCGCGTTTCCGGTCCGTACATCTCCAGCTCGACGAGGTCGTCAGCACGGCCCGGACGCACTCGGACACGGTGGCGGAACGGGCCGCCGCGATCGGTGTGACCCCGGACGGCCGCGCGGCGACGGTGGCGGCGCAGAGCGCGATCGGCACCGTTCCCAGCGGCTGGATCAAGGACACCGACGCCGTACGGACGCTGGTGGACGCCCTCAGTGCGGTGATCGTCCGCATGCGCGAGCGGATCAGCGTGACCGATCAGCCCGACCCGATCACGCAGGACATCCTGATCGGGCTGACGGCCGATCTCGAGAAGCATGCGTGGATGTTCCAGGCGGAGAGCGCGTAGGCGCGTGAGCCGGGTGCGGGTGCGTCGCGTGGTGTGCTCCGGCGAGGGGCGCCCATGCGCCGTGCACGCCTCCGATGCGCCCTTTCGCCGGATACGCGGGCCGGTCTAGCGTCGGTCTGAGGAGGCGGCCATGGCACGGCGACGGAACCTTCTGCCGGTTCTCGCTCTGGGTGGGCTCTGGTGGTGGGCCGTGCTGCGGCTCGCGCTGACGCCCGAGCACGCCGGGGTCATCGAAGGGGCGGTGGCCGCGGGCGGCTGGGGGCTGAGCCTGTTGCCGGTGCATGTGGTGGCGGCCCGTACGTCGGTGCGGTCCCGGAAGGGCGCCGTCGTGGCGGCCGAGGGGGCGGTCCCGGACGGCTGGGACGACCCGGACGGTTCTCAGGGGACGGGGCCCAACTGGCAGCGGGGGCACCAGTAGACGGGGCGCTCGTCGTCGGTCGTCTTGCTGATGGGGGTGCCGCAGCGGCGGCAGGGGAGGCCGCCGCGGCCGTAAACGTACAGATGACGGCGCGATCGTTCCCGGTTGGCCTCAAGGAGCTTCTTCGCGGCCGTCACCAGCCGCTCGGGGGCCGGCAGGTCCCCGATGGGCAGCCAGGGGGTGGTGCGGGCGAGGAAGCAGGTCTCGCACCGGAAGACATTGCCGATGCCCGCGAGATTGCGCTGGTCCAGCAGCGCCTCCCCGACGGTGCGGGCCGGCTCGGCGAGCAGATTGCGCAGGGCGGTCTCCGCATCCCAGTCCGGCCCGAGGATGTCCGGGCCCAGATGGCCGACCACGCTCTCCTCGTCCGCGGTGCGGAGGAGTTCGAGCACGGGGAGCCGGTAGCCGACGGCGGTGCGTTCGGCGTTGCCGAGGATGGCCCTGATCTGGTGGCCGGGGCCGCCGCGCCAGCGCTCGTCGGGGCCGTACACCCGCCAGGCTCCGTCCATCCGCAGATGGGAGTGGACGGTGAGGTCACCCTCGACGCGCATCAGGATGTGCTTGCCGCGCGGGGTGACGTCGAGAACCGTGCGTCCGGTGAGGTCGGCGGTCGCGAACCGGGGGACGCGGAGGTCGGAACGGGTCAGCAGCCGCCCGGCGAGGGCGGTGTTCAGGCGCCGGGCGGTCTGAAGGACGGTGTCACCTTCGGGCATGCCTCCATCATGCGCGAGACGGCCGCCGTGACCGGTGGCGTACGGGGTGTGGCGTGCGTGGATGTACGGCGCGAGGGCGGCTGCCGGGCCACGGCGCGGGTGCGGCTGCCCGGTCTTGTCCCAGGGCCGGTCCCACGCCCCTCTCAGGCCCGCAGGCGCAGGCCCGTCTCAGGCCCGCAGACGCAGGCCCCTCGGGGTGGCGTGGAAGCCCGCCGACTCCAGGACACGGCCCACGGGTGAGGTGAGTGCCTGTTCGCCGTTGGCGCGCTCGACCGTGACCGTACCGAGCGCGCCGGCGCGGGCGGCGGCGGCCAGGGCCTCGGCCGCCGAACGCAGCGCCGTGTCGTCGGCCGCGTCCGGATGCTCCGGGTCGGACCGGGGGGCGTCCTCGCCCGGCCAGGCGAGGAGGGTCTTGCCGCCCCGTTCCATGTACAGCGTCAGCGCGCCGTCGACGAGGACGACCAGGGAGCCCGCCTTGCGGCCCGGCTTGTGGCCGGCGCCCGCCGGCGGATCCGGCCAGGGCAGCGCCGCTCCGTACGCGTTGGCCGGGTCGGCGGCGGCCAGGACCACGGCGCGCGGCGAGGGGTCGGAGGCGGCGCGGTCACGGGCCGTGGAGGCTGCGCGGAGACGGTCCACCGCGCCGTCCATGGCGAACTGGGCGGCGCCGAGACCTTCGACGACATAGCCGCGGCGTGCCTGCCCGCTGTCCTCGAAGGCGGACAGCACCCGGTACACCGCCGAGAAGCCGCCCTCGACTCCTTCGGAGGCGACGGCGCCGCGGGTCACCACGCCGTGCCGGTCGAGAAGGGTGCGGGCCAGGGCGTGGGCGCGGCGTGTGGTGTCCGGATCGGCGGCCGGGAGCAGCGACCAGCGTCCGCTCACGGTCGGCGGCCCCGTACGGGAGGCGGGCCGGGCGGCGGCGGTGAGGGTGCCGTAACGGCCGCGTGGGACAGCCCGTTTGGCACGGTGGGCCGTCGAGCCCGCCGTACGTCCCGAGCCGAGGAGGGAGCGCAGCGGCGCCAGGGTGTCGTTGGTCAGCCGTCCCGACCAGGCCAGGTCCCAGACACTGTCGGCCAGTTGGGGATCGGTGACATCGGGGTGAGTGGTGGCCCGTACCTGGTCGGCGATCTGACGGAAGAACAGGCCGTAACCGCCGGAGAGGGTGGAGAGGACCGATTCGTGCAGTGCCGTCAGCTCAAGAGGGTGCGGCGGCGGGAGCAACAGCGGCGCCGAGTCGGCCGGATAGAGGGAGATCCAGCCGTCCTTGCCGGGGAGAGCCCCGGCGCCGGCCCAGAGGACCTCCCCGGTGGTGGTCAGCTCGTCCAGGAGCGTCGGGGCGTATCCCGTCACGCGCGAGGGCAGCACCAGCTTCTCCAGCGCGGACGCCGGGATGGGCGCGCCCTGCAACTGCTCGATCGCGCGGGCCAGTCCGTCGATACCGCGCAGACCGTGGCCGCCCAGATGCTGCCACTGCGGCAGGAACGTGGCGAGCGCGGCGGGCGGCACCGGCTCCAGCTCGTGGCGCAGGGCGGCGAGCGACCGGCGGCGCAGCCGGCGCAGGACCGTGGCGTCGCACCACTCCTGGCCGATCCCGGACGGATGGAACTCTCCCTGGACGACCCGGCCGCTCGCGGCGAGGCGTTGCAGCGCGCCTTCGGTGACGGCGGGACCGAGCCCGAAGCGGGCGGCGGCAGCGGAGGAGGTGAACGGCCCGTGCGTACGGGCGTAACGGGCCAGCAGATCGCCGAGGGGGTCCTTGACGGGCTCGGTGAACGCCTCGGGGACGCCGACCGGCAGGGCGGTGCCGAGCGCGTCACGCAGCCGGCCGGCGTCCTCGATCGCCGCCCAGTACTCCGCGCCGCCGATCCGGACCCGGATGGCGCGGCGGGACGCGGCGAGGTCGGCCGGCCACCGCGCCTGGGAGCCGCGCTCCGCCAACTCGGCGTCGGTGAGCGGGCCGAGGACCCGCAGCAGGTCGGCGACGCCCTCGATGTCCTTGATACGGCGGTCGTCGGTGAGCCACTGGAGCTCGCGCTCCAGCTCCTCCAGGACATCGGCGTCGAGCAGCTCGCGCAGCTCCGCCTGACCGAGGAGCTCCGCCAGCAGCCGCGAGTCGAGGGAGAGGGCGGCGGCGCGCCGCTCCGCGAGCGGGGAGTCACCCTCGTACAGGAACTGCGCGACATAGCCGAAGAGCAGCGAGCGGGCGAACGGGGACGGCTCGGTGGTCGTGACCTCGACCAGCCGGACCCGGCGGGATTCGATGTCGCCCATCAACTCGGTGAGACCGGGCACGTCGAAGACGTCCTGGAGACATTCCCGGACGGCCTCCAGGACGATGGGGAACGAGCCGAACTCGCTCGCCACCTGGAGCAGTTGGGAGGCGCGTTGGCGCTGCTGCCAGAGCGGGGTGCGCTTGCCAGGACTACGGCGCGGCAGCAGCAGGGCGCGCGCCGCGCACTCACGGAAGCGGGCGGCGAACAGCGCGGAGCCGCCCACCTGATCGGTGACGATCTGCCCGATCTCGCTCCCCTCGAACGCGACATCACCGGCGCCGACCGGTGCCTGCTGGTCGTCGTACGTCGCGTCGAGCGACACCGGGTCCTGGTCGAGGAGGTCCAGGCTCATCAGATCGGCGTCCGGCAGCCGCAGCACGATGCCGTCGTCGGCGTGCATGACCTGGGCGTCCATCCCGTACCGCTCGGAGAGCCGGGCGCCGAGGGCCAGCGCCCACGGCGCGTGCACCTGGGCACCGAACGGGGAGTGGATGACGACCCGCCAGTCGCCCAGATCGTCCCGGAACCGCTCCACGAGGATCGTGCGGTCGTCGGGGACATGACCGCAGGCGCGGCGCTGCTCGTCCAGATACGCCAGGACGTTGTTCGCCGCCCAGGCGTCGAGGCCGGCGGCCAGCAGGCGCAGCCGGCCGTCCTCTGTGGAGAGGGCGCCCACCTCGCGCAGGAACGCCCCCACCGCGCGGCCCAGTTCGAGCGGGCGGCCCAGCTGGTCGCCCTTCCAGAAAGGCAGCCGGCCCGGCACCCCGGGGGCGGGGGAGACCAGCACCTGGTCGCGGGTGATGTCCTCGATACGCCACGAGGTCGTGCCGAGGGTGAAGACGTCGCCGACCCGCGACTCGTACACCATCTCCTCGTCCAGCTCGCCCACCCGGCCGCCGCCCTTGCGGCCCTTGCCGTCGCCGGAACCGGCACCGGAGGCACCGGCGAGGAACACCCCGAAGAGACCGCGGTCGGGGATCGTGCCCCCCGAGGTGACGGCGAGGCGCTGCGCACCGGGGCGGCCCGTGACCGTACCCGTCACGCGGTCCCACACCACACGGGGGCGCAGCTCCGCGAACGCGTCGGACGGATAACGGCCCGCGAGCATGTCGAGGACGGCCGTGAACGCGGACTCGGGGAGGGAGGCGAACGGCGCCGCGCGGCGAGCGAGCGCGAGCAGGTCGTCGGCCTGCCAGGTGTCGAGCGCGACGGTCGCGACCAGCTGCTGCGCGAGCACGTCCAGCGGATTGGCCGGGATCCGCAGGGCCTCGATGGAGCCGGTGCGCATCCGCTCGGTGACGACGGCGGCCTGCACCAGATCGCCCCGGTACTTGGGGAAGACGACGCCCGTGGAGACCGCGCCGACCTGGTGGCCGGCCCGGCCCACCCGCTGGAGGCCGGAGGCCACCGACGGGGGCGACTCGACCTGGATGACCAGATCCACCGCGCCCATGTCGATGCCCAGCTCCAGGCTGGAGGTGGCCACGACGGCGGGCAGACGGCCCGCCTTCAGGTCCTCCTCGACCCGGGCTCGCTGCTCCTTGGAGACGGAGCCGTGGTGGGCGCGGGCCAGGAGGGGAGGGGCGCCCTTGGCGGCGCCCGACTCGGCCATGATCTCGGCGGGGGAGTGGGCCTCGGGCATGGCCTCGCCCGTGGCGCGTTCGTACGCGATCTCGTTGAGCCTGTTGCACAGGCGCTCCGCGAGGCGGCGGGAGTTGGCGAAGACGATCGTCGAACGGTGCGCCTGGACGAGATCGGCGATGCGCTCCTCGACATGCGGCCAGATCGACGGCTTGTCGCCGTCGCCCGTGCCGCCGCCGCTCCCGCTGTCGGACGCCGGGGAGCCGCCCAGCTCGCCCAGGTCCTCGACGGGGACGACCACCGAGAGGTCGAACTCCTTCCCGGAGGGAGGCTGCACGATCTCGACGCGCCGCTGGGGGGAGAGATAGCGCGCGACCTCGTCCACCGGGCGCACCGTGGCCGACAGGCCGATACGGCGGGCGGGGCGCGGCAGCAGCTCGTCGAGCCGCTCCAGGGAGACCGCGAGATGGGCGCCGCGCTTGGTCCCCGCGACGGCGTGGACCTCGTCCAGGATCACCGTCTCGACACCGGCCAGGGCGTCGCGCGCCGACGAGGTGAGCATCAGGAAGAGGGACTCCGGGGTGGTGATCAGGATGTCCGGCGGCTTCGTGGACATCGAGCGGCGCTCGGCGGCCGGGGTGTCGCCGGAACGGATGCCGACCCGGATCTCCGGCTCGGGCTGTCCGAGGCGCACGGACTCCTGCCGGATGCCGGTGAGCGGGCTGCGCAGATTGCGCTCCACGTCCACCGCCAGGGCCTTGAGCGGCGACACGTACAGCACCCGGCAGCGCTTGCGCGCCTCGGCGGGCGGCGGCACCGAGGCCAGCCGGTCCAGGGCGGCGAGGAAGGCGGCCAGGGTCTTGCCGGAACCGGTCGGGGCCACCACCAGCACGTCCGAGCCCTCGGCGATGGCGCGCCAGGCACCCTCCTGCGCGGCGGTGGGCGCGGAGAAGGCCCCGGCGAACCAGCTGCGGGTCGCGGGCGAGAACGAGTCGAGTGCGGTGCCGGACATCTCCCCATCGTGCACCCGACCACTGACAATCGCCCGGACCTGCGGAAACGGAGCACCGGACGCGGCGGGGAAGCGGGGCGCGGCGGGCCGAGGGGGTGGGGGGGATCCGACCGGGCGTGGGCGGGGGCGCGGGTTCGCCGGGCGGGGAAATCGGGAGGTGGGGCGGTACGCGGCCGGTGCAGACTGGAGGCATGGCGGCTCGGGAGCAGGCACGGCACTGGCGCTACCCGGAGCTGCCCGGCGTCGACCTCCTGCGGGCCCGGTACATCAGGAAGACCTTCGTCAAGCACACCCACGAGACATTCGTCATGGCCGCGATCACTCACGGGGTGGACGTGTTCCACCACGGCGGCAGCCTCCAGTACGCGGGCCCCGGCTCCCTCGCCCTGGTCAACCCCGACACCCCGCACACCGGGCACGCGCAGGGGCCCGAGGGCTGGCAGTACGGGGCCGTGTACCCGTCGACCGATCTCGTCGCCGAGATCGCGGCCGAGACGACGCGGATCAGCGGTACCCCAGGCTTCGTCAGACCCGTCGTCGACGACCCGTACGCCGTTCACCTCGTCCACCAGGTCCTGCGCGCCGCCGACGAGGGGAACGCTCTCGCCGCCGACACCCTGCTGCGGGTCGCCGTCACCCGTCTACTGCGGGTGAACGGGGGCACGCTGCCGCAACGTACGGTGCGCGGCGCCGGTGCCAGGACGGCGGTACGCGCGCGTGCCGTGCTGGAAGGGCGGCTGGCCGACCCGCCGTCGCTGGAGCGACTCGCGACCGAGCTGGGCACCAGCCCGTTCGCTCTGCTGCGGGCCTTCCGGGACACGTACGGCATGCCGCCGCACACCTGGCTCACCGACGCGCGGGTGCGCCGGGCCCGTCATCTGCTCGACGCCGGGACGGCGCCCGCCGAGGTGGCCGGTCTCGTCGGCTTCACCGACCAGCCGCATCTCAACCGGCACTTCACCCGGATCGTGGGGGTGCCGCCCGGCGCGTACCGCAAGGAGCGGACGCCGGGCGGGGGTGCCTGAGCGGGCGGGGTGCCTGGACGCGCGGGGCGCGAGGCTTAGAGGCGCGGCGCGAGGCGGCGCGGGGTGGCGCATACGGGGCGCGGGGCGCGGGGCGCGGGGCGCGGGGCGCGCAAGAACGTACAAGACGGGGTTCGGGGCTGCCCCGTAACGTCCCTGACGTGGCAGAACAGACAGCATCCGCAGACAGGCCCGAAACGGCGGGGATACCCGCCCGGTCGGCCCCAGAGACCAGGGACGAGGCCGGCACGGCCGTACCGGGGGCGACTTCCCGCACGCGACCGGGACCCGTGCCCGACGGTGAGCCGAAGCCGGACTCGGCCGTCGTCCGTGACGCGCTGGGCGTCGGCATCGCCGTCGGCCTCTCCGGCTTCGCCTTCGGTGTGACGTCCGCCGGGGCGGGCCTCACCCTCCTACAGAGCTGCGCGCTCAGCCTGCTGGTCTTCACCGGCGCCTCGCAGTTCGCGCTCGTCGGCGCGCTCGCCGCGGGCGGCAACCCGCTGACCGCCGCTGCCGGTGCCTTCTTCCTCGGCGTACGGAACACCTTCTACGGACTGCGCCTGTCCCAACTGCTGGCACTGCCGCGCTTCGTACGCCCCTTCGCCGCCCAGTGGGTCATCGACGAGACGACGGCCGTCGCGCTCGCGCAGCCCACCCGGCGCAGCGTGCGCATCGGCTTCACCGTCACCGGGCTCACCCTCTACGTCCTGTGGAACCTCACCACGCTGCTCGGCGCGCTCGGCGCCGAGGCCATCGGCGACACCGACGCGTGGGGCCTCGACGCGGCCGGGCCGGCCTCCTTCCTGGCCCTGCTCGCCCCCATGCTGCGCACGACGACGGAGCGCGCCGTCGCCGTCGTCGCCGTCCTCCTCGGACTCGGTTTCCTGCCGGTGCTGCCCGCCGGTGTGCCGGTGCTTGTCGCGGCGCTCGCCGCCCCCGCCGTGCTCTGGTTCGAGGGGCGCGGAACGGGGCGGGGAACGGGGCGCGGGGCCAAGCGCGAGACGACCGGCCCAGGGGCCGTCAGTGGGACCACCGACCGGAAGGGGACGGACCGTTGAGTATCTGGATCGCCATCGGGCTGACCGCGGTCGGCTGCTACCTCGTCAAGCTGCTCGGCCTCCTCGTACCCGCTGGGGCTCTGGAACGCCCCCTCGTCCAGCGGCTGTCCGCCCTGCTGCCCGTCGCCCTGCTCGCGGCGCTCACGGCGCAGCAGGTCTTCGGCGACGGGAACGGCGCACTGGTGGTCGACGCCAGGGTGGCCGGCGTCGCCGCGGCCGGGCTCGCGCTGGTGCTCCGTGCCCCGTTCCTGGTCGTCATCGCCGCAGGTGTCGCGGTGACCGCCGGAGTACGCGCCCTGGGCGGCTGACACCGGGCATCACGCAGGCGCCACCGGACCCGGGGCAGTGCTTCAGCCGATGGCCCGGCCGTACGCCCGCAACGTCCGCAGCGCCTCGATCGTCGCCATCGGACGACGCTCCACGGTCGCGACGGGCGTCCACGCCGGCCGGCCGGGCGGCCAGCCGCCGTCCGTACGCTGCGCCCGCGCGAGGAAGCGGAGAGAGCCGTCCATCTCCTCGTCGGTGAACCAGTGGCGGGCGACCGACTCGGGCACGCGCGCGTAGTCGTGCGGGAAGACGCGGTCGCCGCCGGGCGGGTCTCCGACGGCGTACGTGGTGGCGCCCGGGTACGCGTCGGGGCGGCTCGGATCCAGGACGGCCATCCGCCGCTCCCGTACGAGCCGTCCGAGCCGGTCGGCGGCGCCGACCGCGCGGGCCCGGTCCGGCACACCGTCCAGAAAGGCGACAGCCGCCGCGACCTCATAGGGATGCGGCTTCTCCAGCCCGTCGACGGCGGCCCAGCAGAAGTCCGTGGCCCGGAACAGCCACGCGTGCCACACCTGATTGCGGTGCAGCAGCCCCACCACGGGCCCGGTGGCCAGCAGCTCGCCCCGTGCGGGCGGTGTGGCGGCCTCCGAGGCGTCCCGCGCCGACGGGTGCGGCGCCGACAGCGCCCCGTCCGCCGCCGACACCAGCGTGAGATACCTGCACATCCGCTCCACCCGGGGCCCGCCGCAGCGCCCGGCGGAGTCCAGGACGTACAGCGCGTGCGCCGTGTGGGACGGGTGGCTGACGGGGCCGCGCAGATCGGGCTCCAGGCCGTGGCCGTAGCCACCGTCCTCGTTGCGGTACGCGGCCAGCGCCGTCTCGACGGCATCCGCCCCGCCGCCCCTGAAGTGATGGGCGAACCGGCGCTGTTCGAGGACCCGCGCCGTCAGCCACACGAAACGCTCCGCGCGGGCGAGGGGACTCGGCTGGGATGCTGCGGTCGCGGCCATCCACCGACCGTAGGGCGCCCCGCGCCCCGTACGGGGCGGACCGCCCGGGCTGCACTCTCAGGAGCGGGATACTGGTTTCATGCGGTTGACGATTTTCTGGGAACGGATGGCGGACCATTTCGGCGCGGCGTACGCGGACTCGTTCGCGCGCGACCATGTGATGGCGGAGCTGGGCGGCCGTACGGTGCACGAGGCCCTCGACGCCGGCTGGGAGGCCAAGGACGTCTGGAGGGCGGTCTGCGCCGCCATGGGAGTGCCCGCCGACAAACGGTGACATCCGCGTACGCGACACTGGCTCCGTGGCACTGACCGACGAAGCAACCCAGGAACCTCAGCCATCGACCCCACCGCCGCCTCCTCCTACGGAGGGGAACCGCGCCGAGTCCGCCCGTATGCCCCGCTGGCTGCCGCGTGCCATGGTGCTCGCCCTGACGCTCATCGCCTGTTTCCAGCTGGGCAGTTGGGCGTTCCACCAGCTCATCGGCCTGTTGATCAACATCCTGATCGCCTTCTTCCTGGCCCTGGCGGTCGAACCGGTCGTCAGCCGGATGGCGGCGCGCGGCATGCGGCGCGGGCTCGCCACCTTCCTGGTCTTCTTCGCCGTACTGATCGCGTGCGTCGGTTTCGTGGTGCTGCTCGGCTCGATGCTCGCGGGGCAGATCATCGAGATCGTCGAGGACTTCCCGAAGTACCTCGACTCCGTCATCAACTGGATCAACCAGAGCTTCCGGACCGAGCTGTCACGGGTGGCCGTCCAGGACAGCCTCCTGCACTCCGACTGGCTCCAGAGATACGTCCAGAACAGCGCGAGCGGTGTGCTCGACATCTCGACCACGGTGCTCGGCGGCCTCTTCCGGCTCCTGACGATCTTCCTGTTCTCGTTCTACTTCGCCGCCGACGGACCGCGCCTGCGGCGCACCGTGTGCTCCGTCCTGCCTCCGGCCAAGCAGGTCGAGGTGCTGCGTGCCTGGGAGATTGCGGTCGACAAGACCGGCGGCTACCTCTACTCGCGCGGACTGATGGCGCTCATCTCCGGCGTCGCGCACTACATCCTGCTGGAGATCCTTGGGATCCAGTACGCGCCGGTGCTGGCGGTGTGGGTGGGCCTCGTCTCGCAGTTCCTGCCGACCATCGGTACCTATCTGGCCGGCGCCCTGCCGATGCTGATCGCGTTCACGGTGGACCCCTGGTACGCCCTCTGGGTGCTCGGATTCGTCGTGATCTACCAGCAGTTCGAGAACTACGTCCTCCAGCCCAAACTCACCGCCAGGACCGTCGACATCCACCCCGCCGTCGCCTTCGGCTCGGTCATCGCCGGTACGGCCCTGCTCGGCGCCGTCGGCGCGCTGATCGCCATCCCCGCGGTCGCGACGCTGCAAGCGTTCATGGGGGCGTACGTGAAGCGCTACGACGTGACGGACGACCCGCGGGTGCACGGGCACCGGCGCCGAGGCAGCGGACGGGCCCTGGCGCGGATACGGCGTACGGTGCGCCGCGCCTCCGCCCGGGTGCGACCGCCCCGCACGGAGGGCGGCGCCTGACGGCGCCGGTCGGCCTCTTTCAGGAGGCGGGACTCTCCGGACCCGCCCTAGCCGCGCAGATAGGCGAGCACCGCCAGGACGCGGCGGTTCGTCGCGTCGGTCAGGGACAGGTCGAGTTTGGTGAGGATGCTGCCGAAGTGCTTGCTCACCGTCCCCTCGCTGACATGCAACGCCGCGCCGACGGCGGCGTTGGACCTGCCCTCCGCCATCAGCGCCAGTACTTCCTGTTCGCGGGGTGTCAGCCTCGACAGAGGGTCGCGTCGGTGCCGGAGCAGTTGCCGTACGACCTCGGGGTCCACCACCGTCGCTCCCTCGGCGACGCGGCGGACGGCGTCGACGAACTCCTCGACGTGCCCGATCCGTTCCTTGAGCAGATAGCCGACGCTGGTGCCGTCCGAGGAGTCGAGCAGTTCCTCGGCGTACGCGCGCTGCACGTACTGGCTCAGTACGAGGATGGGCAGGTCCGGCTGCCGCTCGCGCAGCGCCAGCGCGGCCCGCAGCCCCTCGTCGGAGAACCCGGGTGGCATCCGTACGTCCGTCACGACGATGTCGGGCCGGTGCGCGGCCACCGCCTCGGTCAGCTCGTCGGCGGTCCCGGCCTCGGCGACGACCGTGTGCCCGAAACGTTCGAGCAGACCGGTGAGTCCGTCCCGCAGGAGCACGCTGTCCTCGGCCAGCACGATGCGCGACATCAGGTCCTCGTTCGGGTCGGAGTGCGGGTGGCGGCGGTGGGGGCGGCGACGGGCCGGCAGGGTATCCGGACGTGGAACACGGTGGGCCCGCCGACGGGGCTGGAGATCCGCAGCCGGCCGTCGAGCACCGAGATGCGGTCCGCCACCCCCTGAAGGCCCGTGCCGCCCGAGAAGTCCGCGCCGCCCGCCCCGTCGTCCCTGACCTCGACCACCAGCTCGCCGCCGGCGATCCTGCCACAGACCTCCGCGCGGTCGGCCCCGCTGTGCTTGGCGACGTTCGCGAGCGCCTCGGAGACCGCGAAGTACGCCGCAGTCTCGACCGGTTCGGGCAGCCGCCCCGGCAGCTCGAACCGTACGTCGACCGGCACCGTCGACCGGTCGGCCACGTCCTCGACCGCGTCCTTCAACCCCCGGTCGGTGAGGACCTGCGGGTGGATGCCCCGGATCAGCTCCCTGATCTCCACGAGTGCGGTCCCCGCCTCGTCGTGCGCCTTGGCGAGGAGACCTCCCAAGGGCTCACCGGGGTTCTCCAGTCTCGCCAGGCCGAGCGTCATCGACAGGGCCACCAGCCGCTGCTGGGCCCCGTCGTGGAGATCGCGCTCGATCCGGCGCCGTTCCGCCTCGAAGGCGTCCACCAGCCGCATCCGGGACCGGCCCAACTCCTGGATCCGGGAATCGACTGCGGCGTCACGGGGCGACAGCAGCGCCCTGGTGAGCGCCGCGCGCCCTGCTGCCACCAGCCCCAGCGGATAGGCGAGGACGGGCAGCAGGAGCGCACCGATCAGGGCCGCCGCGAACGCCTGCGGATACGAGTCGGCCAGCCAGAGCTTCAGTACACGGGCCTCCTCGCCGCCGCCGGCCGTGGCCATCACGACGGGCGTGGCCAGCAGCCCGCCGCAGACGACGAGCAGAGTGCCCACGACCAGCGCCTCCAGGGGCCACAGCACGCAGGCGAACAGCAGCGCGTAGCCCAACTCCCGCCACGTGGTGGGCTCTTTGAGACGGACCCGGACCCAGGCGGCGAGCCCCGTGCCGTCCGGGTCACGGTGCGGATCGGCCAGGACGACGGGGTCGACCAGCCGTAGCCGGCGACGCTCCAGCGCGGCCAGCGGGATACCCGCGAGCGCGAACATCAGCAGCAGTGGAACGCCGATGAGGACCACGGCGAGCGCGCCTCCTGCGACGGCCAGCAGGAGCAGCGAGAGCAAGGTCGCGAGACCGACCAGCACACCGCTCAGCAGATACGCCGCGGAACGCCACGGCCAGCTGCTGAGGAGATAGCGGGGCGACCGGAGCGCCTGCCAGAGGCTGGGGGAGTGCATGGACGCACGGTAGGTCGGCGTCGTACGGGGCGACCACCCAGCTAGCTCCACCTTTCGCCCCGTACACAGCTGTGATGTGCGCGGCGTCCGGCGCGGCTTGAGTGATCACCATGAACAACGCAGCGATGAACAGAGTCGTCCCGCCCGGCGCCGCCCCCGGCGACATGGCGGTCCGGCTCAGCTCCCTCACCCGGTCCTACGGGAAGGGCGCGGCGGCGGTGACCGCGCTCGACCGGGTCACGCTCGACATACCCAAGGGCACCTTCACCGCCGTCATGGGGCCCTCCGGCTCCGGCAAGTCCACCCTGCTCCAGTGCACGGCCGGCCTGGACCGCCCCACCAGCGGCACCGTGCTGCTCGGGGACCGCGACCTGACCGCGCTCAGCGAGAACAAGCTGACCCTGCTGCGGCGCGAACGCATCGGCTTCGTCTTCCAGGCGTTCAATCTGCTGCCCTCGCTCACCGCCGAACAGAATGTGGCACTGCCGCTGCGCCTGGCGGGCCGCAAACCCGAACGGGGCGCCGTGCTCGACGTGCTGGAGCAGGTGGGGCTGCGGGAGCGCGCGGGGCACCGGCCCAGCGAGCTGTCCGGCGGCCAGCAGCAGCGTGTGGCGCTCGCCAGGGCGCTGGTCACCCGCCCCGACGTGCTGTTCGGGGACGAGCCGACCGGGGCGCTGGACTCCCGGACGGGCCGGGAGGTCCTGGCCCTGCTGCGGGGCATGGTCGACGGGGGCCAGACGGTGATCATGGTGACGCACGATCCGATGGCGGCGTCGTACGCGGACCGTGTGCTGTTCCTGGCGGACGGCCGTGTACGGGGCGCCCTGGACTCCCCGACCCCGGACCGGGTCGCCGAGCGGATGACGGCACTGGCGGTGGCCCCGTGCTGAGGCTGACGCTCCAAGGGATGCGGGCCCGCTGGGTCACCTTCGCCGGCTCGTTCATCGCCCTCGCCCTCGGGGTGGGGCTCATCGCCGCCACCGGGCTTGCCTTGGCGGCCACGTTCCAGGCGCCGCACCGGGGGCCCGAGCGGTTCGCCGCCGCCCCGGTCGTCGTCAGGGCCGCCGACACCCTGCGGGTCTCCACGCCGATCGGTGAGCGTACGCAGCCCCTCGCCGATCCACGGGCGGTGCCCGCCGAGTTGGCCGCCGCGCTCGCGCGGCTCGGCAGGACGGTCGAGGACCGGACGTTCCCGGTGTCGTTCGCCGCCGCCTCCTTGGGAGGCGGCGCCGCCGACCGTACGGAAGGCGAGGGCGCCGGAGCGGTCGGCCACCCCTGGTCGGTCGCGGCGGCCACGCCCTACCGGCTCTTGGAGGGGCGCGCGCCCGGGGCGCCCGGCGAGATCGTCGTCGCGGTGGCGCCCGGTGAGCGGGACCGGTCCGGTGCCGGCGTGGTGGTCGGCGACCGCGTGCGCGTCGTCACCTCGGCGGGGGCGGGG
Source organism: Streptomyces sp. NPDC006643 (assembly GCF_042870175.1). Taxonomy (NCBI): domain Bacteria; kingdom Bacillati; phylum Actinomycetota; class Actinomycetes; order Kitasatosporales; family Streptomycetaceae; genus Streptomyces; species Streptomyces sp. NPDC006643. Next base: position 32,460 of record NZ_JBIAHA010000013.1, read on the forward strand.
AGCCGCACCGTCGTCGGCACCGTGGCCGCGACGGACTTCGAGAGCGCCGTGTTCTTCACCGACGCCGAAGCCGCCCAACTCTCGCCCCGTATCGACGCGTTGGTGGTGCACGCGGACGCGACAGCCGTACGAAAGGCCGTACGCGGTGCCGTACGGGACCCCGGATCCGGGATCGACGTCCTGACCGGTGACGAACGGCGCCGGGCCGATCCCGACCCGGACCGGGACAGCGAGGCCCTGGTCTCCGTCAACGCGCTGCTGGGCACGGCGGCGGGCATCACCTGCTTCGTCTCCGTCTTCGTCGTGGCGTCGACCTTCGCGTTCGCCGTGGCCCAGCGCAGACGCGAGTTCGGTCTGCTCCGTACGGCGGGCGCCACTGCGCGCCAGATACGGCGGACGGTGTTCGCCGAGGCGGTCCTCGTCGCCGTACCGGCGTCGGCCGCGGGCTGTCTGCTCGGCACCGTCGGCGCGCCACCGCTCGCCGCGTGGATGGTCGACAGCGGCATCGCACCGTCCTGGTTCGCGATCGGCGACCAGACCTGGCCACTGCACACAGCCTTCTGGACGGGCCTGTGCGTGGCGATGGCGGGCGTCCTGACGTCCTCCTGGCGGGCGGGACGGATCAAGCCCACAGAGGCGCTGCTCGAGGCCGCGCTCGACAGCCGGACGATGCCCCCGAGCCGCTGGTTGTCCGGAGCCCTCCTTCTGCTGGCGGGACTGGGACTGCTCGTGTGGTCGCTGGCCACCGATCCCGGTGAGGCTCTGAAGAGGAAGACCTACATCACCCGGCCGATGCTGCTGATCGTCGGCTTCGCCTTGTACGCGCCGGTGCTCGTGCCGCCGCTGGTCAGGCTCGTCACCTGGCTGCCCGCCCGGCTGCCGGGCGCCACCGGCCTGCTGGCACGGGAGAACGCGGTCACCGGGGTGCGCCGTACGACGGCCGTCGCCGCTCCCGTACTGATCACCGTCGCGCTCGCCGGCTCCCTCCTGGGCACGACGGCGACGATCAACGAGGCCAAGGCCACCGAGGCCGCGACGCAGACCACCGCCGACTACGTCGTGACGGCGCCGGGCGAGAAGGGTGTGCTGCCCGCCCCGTTCGTGGACCGGGCACGGAGCATCCCCGGCGCGACCGTCAGCGCCTCCCGCTCCACCACCGTGACCGCGCTCGAAGAAGGCGTCGCGCTGGTCACGTCCGAGGCCAGGGCCGTGGACCCGGCCGCTCTCGCGGCCGTTTCCCGGCTGCCGGTGGCGTCCGGCCGGCCGGCCGACCTCGACGACGGCGGCATCGTCGTCAACGAGGAGTGGCGGACCAGGACGGTCGGTCAGCGGGTCAGGGTCTGGCTGGGCGACGGCCGCGAGGCGACTCTGCGGATCGTGGCGGTGCTCCGGACCGGCACCGGCGACAACGGTGTGTATGTGACCCCGCGCAACGCCCCCGGCGCCACGGTCGACCGCGTCGACGTCGCATTGCGCGACGGGGCGGACGCCGCAGCTGTCGACGCCGCGCTGCGCGAGGCGGGACGGGCGACGGACACGCCCGTCCTGACGAAGGACGAGTGGCTGGCACGGAGCCATCCCCGCTCCAGCGAGAGCACCCGTCTGGGGATGCTGCTGATCCTGGGGATCGCCCTGCTGTACACGGGGATCGCGCTGGCGAACACCCTGGTGATGGCGACGTCCGACCGGGTCGGGGACCTCGCGGTGCTCCGGCTGACCGGGGCGACCAAGCGGCAGGTACTCCGTCTGGTCGCGGCGGAGGCCCTTGTGGTCGTGGCTGTGGGCTCTCTCCTCGGCGCCGCCGTCGCTGGCCTGAATCTCCTCGGTCTGCGGGGCGCCCTCGCGCTGCTCTCCGTCCGGTCGCCCCTGGTCGTGCCCTGGGGGAGCCTGGGAGCGATGGTGGCGGCGAGCGCCGTGCTGGCGGTGTCGGCCGCCGTCGTACCCACGCTGACGGCGCTGCGTACGAGGCCGGTCGAGTACGCGGGGAGGCGCGAGTAGCCCGCACGTCGCCACGCCGATGAGTTCCGCCGGACGCGGGGGTCGTCAGTGGTGGACGACACAACCGAATCCGGAGGTCCGGACATGCGTGACCTGATCGTCACCGAGAACATCACCGTCGACGGCGTCATCGACTCGGCGGGCGGCTGGTTCACCCCGGCGGAGGGGACGGTGGACCAGTCGGACATCAACGAGGCGCTGCGGGAGCAGATGGCCGCCGCCGACGCCTTCCTCGTCGGGCGGGTGACCTTCGAGGACATGCGGGGCTACTGGCCGGCGCGGACCGACGACACCACGGGGGTCGCCGCCTATCTCGACTCGGTGTCGAAGTACGTGGTCTCCCGCACGCTTGGGGAGCCCGGCTGGCGGCACACCACGGTGCTCCGGGGCAACGTCCGCGACGTGGTACGGGAGTTGAAGGCCGAGCCGGGCGGCGACATCGTGACGACGGGCAGCGTGACGCTGGTCCGGGAACTCGTCGCGGCCGGACTGGTCGACGAGTACCGGCTGTTCGTGTATCCGGTGGTCCTGGGGCAGGGCCGCCGGCTGTTCGCCGACGCGTCCGGCGTACCGGGGCTGCGGCTGGTCGAGAGCCGGCCGTTCACCTCGGGTGTCGTACTGCTGCGCTACCGGACGGCGTGACCCACGGGCGGTCGGGCAGGGCCGGTCGGCGGCTCCGCGACGCCGATGCCGTCGTCCAGCCGGCGCAGCACCGTGGGTACGGGGCCCTCCGTGACGACCTTCTCGCTCGCCGCCACGGCGGGGCCGTCGTCGATGAAGACCGCTCTGCCGCCCGGCGTGAGCATCGCGGCGACGGCGCTCCAGAAGGCGGGCAGTCGCGCCGGCGGGACATGGGAGAGCCAGAAGGCGAAGAGCACCGTGTCGTAGTGCCGCGGCGGCTGCCATGCGAAGACGTCGGCCCGGACGAACCGGACGTGGGGGAGGGGAGCCCGCGCACGGGCCAGGGCCAGTACCTCCGCGGCCACGTCGACGTCGACGGCCGTCACCGAGCGCGCCCGCGCGGGAAGCGGCGGGGTCCACCGGCCCGTTCCGCAGGCCGGCTCCAGCACATCCCCGTCGATCGGGAGTTCGTCGAGCACGGCCGGCAGGCGCCGCAGCTCCGCGCGGTCCGTACAGGGCCGGTCGTACTCGGCCGCGCCCGCGCGGTAGTAGGCGATCCGCTCGGCGAGAAGGGCCTCGTCGCCACCGGTCATGACGAGGACGATCGGGTCCGTCCCTGGGACAAGGTCAAGAGAAGTGGCAGGGATTCGGAGGTGCGGCCACCGTGGCCCACCCCGCAGAGAAGGAGATCCACCATGACGATCCAGCGGATGGACAACGTCCTCATCGTTGTCGAAGACCTCGATGCCGCCGTCGCCTTCTTCGTCGAACTCGGCATGGAGCTGGAGGGCAGGTCGCCGGTCGAGGGGCGGTGGGTGGAGCGCGTGATCGGGCTGGACGACGTGCGGCAGGAGATCGCGATGCTGCGGACCCCGGACGGCCACGGCCGGATCGAGCTGGCGATGTTCCACACGCCGAAGGCGATCAGTGCCGGGCCGAGGAACGCGCCGACGAACACGCTGGGCATCCGGCGGATCATGTTCGCCGTCGAGGACATCGAGGGTGTCATCGCCCGGCTGCGCACCCACGGGGCCGAACTCGTCGGCGAGTTGGCGGACGAGGACAACTACCGGCTCTGCTACGTCCGTGGGCCCGAGGGCATCGTCGTCGGACTGGCGGAGCCGCGCGACTGAAGCCGGCGGACGGGGCGGGAGGCGGCGTGGAACACCCCCGCCCGTTCCACGACACGCCCGTGGGATGCGCTTGACACCAAAATCGAACAAGCATTCTCATGGGTGTCGGGCCCGTTGGCCGGGGCCCCGGAAGCCGGAGTTTTCCACAGGCCGGGAGGACGTCGAGGCCCATTGTCAGTGGCAGGGGATAGCGTCTTTGATGTGAAGCGATCGACACAAGCAAATCGGGTGGAACCCATGGCAGGATCCGACCGCGAGAAGGCGCTGGACGCCGCTCTCGCCCAGATTGAACGGCAATTCGGCAAGGGTGCGGTGATGCGCCTCGGTGAGCGGCCGAACGAGCCCATCGAGGTCATCCCCACCGGCTCGACCGCGCTCGACGTCGCGCTCGGAGTCGGCGGTATCCCGCGCGGCCGTGTGGTGGAGGTGTACGGGCCGGAGTCCTCCGGCAAGACGACGCTGACGCTGCACGCGGTGGCGAACGCCCAGCGGGCGGGTGGCACGGTGGCCTTCGTGGACGCCGAGCACGCGCTCGACCCGGAGTACGCGAAGAAGCTCGGCGTCGACATCGACAGCCTGCTGCTGTCCCAGCCGGACAACGGCGAACAGGCCCTGGAGATCGTGGACATGCTGGTCCGCTCCGGGGCGCTCGACCTCATCGTCATCGACTCCGTCGCGGCCCTGGTGCCGCGCGCGGAGATCGAGGGCGAGATGGGCGACTCGCACGTGGGTCTACAGGCGCGGCTGATGAGCCAGGCGCTCCGGAAGATCACCAGCGCGCTCAACCAGTCCAAGACCACGGCCATCTTCATCAACCAGCTCCGCGAGAAGATCGGCGTGATGTTCGGCTCGCCGGAGACCACGACCGGTGGCCGGGCGCTCAAGTTCTACGCCTCGGTGCGGCTCGACATCCGTCGTATCGAGACGCTGAAGGACGGCACCGACGCCGTCGGCAACCGCACCCGCGTCAAGGTCGTCAAGAACAAGGTCGCGCCGCCCTTCAAGCAGGCCGAGTTCGACATCCTCTACGGCCACGGGATCAGCCGCGAGGGCGGTCTGATCGACATGGGCGTGGAGGAGGGCTTCGTCCGCAAGGCCGGTGCCTGGTACACGTACGAGGGCGACCAGCTCGGCCAGGGCAAGGAGAACGCCCGCAACTTCCTCAAGGACAACCCCGATCTCGCCAACGAGATCGAGCAGAAGATCCTGAAGAAGCTGGGCGTCGGCGTACAGCCGGAGGAGCCCGCCGCCGAGCCTGCCGGGGACGCGGCCGGTGCCGCCGCTGCGCCGGCCGGTGCGTCGGCAGGCGACACGGCCAAGACGGTGCCCGCTCCTGCCACCAAGGCCAAGACGGCCAAGGCGGCGGCGGCAAAGAGCTAGTTCGGCGCCGTGCCTTACGCGAAGAGGCGGCGAACTGAACGGCAGGGCGGCAGCCCCGACTCGTCGAGGGCCGAGAAGGAGTTGCCGCCCCAGGACCCGGCGGAGCGGGCGCGGGCGATCTGTCTGCGCCTGCTCACCGGGACCCCCCGCACCCGGAAACAACTGGCGGACGCGCTGGAGAAGCGCGACATCCCCGAGGATGTCGCGGCGGAAGTCCTCTCCCGCTTCGAAGACGTGGGATTGATCAACGACGCGGCTTTCGCCGACGCGTGGGTGGAGTCCCGGCACCACGGCCGGGGCCTGGCCCGCAGCGCCCTGGCGCGGGAACTGCGCACCAAGGGGGTGGACTCCGAGCTGATCGACGAGGCGGTCGGGCAGCTCGACTCCGAACAGGAGGAGGCGACCGCACGGGAGTTGGTGGCCCGCAAGCTCCGCTCCACCCGTGGCATGGAGCGGGACAGGCGGGTACGCAGGCTCGCCGGAATGCTGGCGCGCAAGGGATATCCGCAGGGCCTGGCCCTGCGGGTGGTCAGGCAGGCACTGGAGGCGGAGGGCGAGGACACCGAGGGACTGGACGAGGGCATCTACTGAGGGCCGGGCCCCGGGGGAGGCCGGGAGCGCAGACGCAGACAGCGGGGCCCGGCGGGGCAGCGAAGCCGACAGGACAGGCGGCCGACAGAACAGGGCGGGCGGCCGGGGCGGCGAAGACGGCAGTCGGCGCGGTCGGGAGAGCGGCACGGAGGATCCGGCCCACACGGGGGGTTGGTCGGGTCCAGGTCGATGTGGCGGACCGGACCGGACCGGCTACCGGCTCAGCGCGAGACCGGCAGGCCCGCCGCCCTCCACGCCTGGAAGCCGCCGACGAGGTCTGTCGCCCGGTGCAGCCCCAGCTGGCGCAGGGAGACAGCCGCGAGACTCGACGCGTACCCCTCGTTGCAGATCACCACGACGCGCAGATCATGGCTCGTGGCCTCCGCGGCCCGATGGCTGCCCTGCGGGTCGAGGCGCCACTCCAGCTCGTTGCGCTCCACGACCAGCGCGCCGGGGATCAGTCCGTCCCGGTCTCGCAGTTCCTTGTAGCGGATGTCCACCAGCAGCGCGCCGGCCTCGGCGGCGGCGAAGGCCGCACGCGGCTCGATCCGGTCAAGTCCCTCGCGGACTTGGTCGAGCAGTTCGTCTATCCCCACCGGAGCCTCGGCGCCCGTCGGCCGGTCCGGCCCGCCCTGCCCGCCGCTCACTGCCACTCCTGCGGACGCTCGACCTGCTCAAGCCGGAGCACCGCGCCGGTGCGGCTGTAGCGGCGCATCAGCGGCAGCGGCGGATAGTAGGCGTGCACCGAGACGGCGTGCTCCGACTCCGACTCGTTGCGCACCTCGTGCACATGGTGGCTGCCGAATGCCCTGGCGTCGCCGTTCGTCAACGTCCTCTCCCGGTCGACCCCTTCGGCCAGCTCCAGCGTCTTCCAGCCCTCGGTGGGCAGCCGGGCGGCCAGCGAGTCCTCGCGGAGCGTGCCCCCGGCCGTGGCGAAGGCGCCGTACGAGCCGCCGTGGTCGTGCCAGCCGGTCCCGGTGCCGGGCGGCCAGCCGATGATCCACGCCTCGCTGCCGGCGGGTCCGTCGAGACGGATCCAGGTACGGCCCTCGGGGTCGAGGGGGAGGGTGGCGACAAGCTCGGTGTCGGCCGCCGTACGCCGGACGAAGGCGAGCAGTTCCGCCTGCGTGGGAACGCTCGCCGGCGCGGACACCGCACCGGCGGATGTCCCGGTCGCGGCGTCAACCGCCTTGGAGGGAAGGGCAGTTGGCGCCGAGGCGGCCGGTGCGGGGGTGCCGAGAGAGGAAGACATGAAGACCGTCCTGGAAGTTCGCGGGGGCGCGCCGTCATGTGCCGACACGACGAGCGCTACGAGATGGGGGCGAATTCAGCAGGACGGACGACACACGCAGCCCGCATAGCGGACCAGGTCCATATGGACCCTCCGCCACAGGCGCACGTCGGTGTCAGTCACGTTCCGGAGTACACCATGTGATCGCGACGACGGTCAATTGATGTTCGCGGTCCGGTCCGACCGGTCGGAGCGATCTCTGGACGAATTGGTCTCGGGTGCGCCCCCACGTGCGGCGTCGGCCGCCGCGTACAGCTCGTCGGGACGCACTCCGCCGAAGGCCGCGACCAGGTGCCCGTCGGGCCGTACGAGCAGCACCGAATGCGCGGACGCCCCCGGGTAGCTCTCGGTGACCAGCAGCTCGGCCGGTGACGGCAGCCCCGCCACCGCCTTGGCGAGCCTTGGCATCACACCGGCGGTCAGCCAGTGCCGCCGGTCCCACACACCGGTCCCCGGCGCGACCAGCACCACCAGTAGCCTGCCCCTGCCGAGCCGGTCCCGCAGCCGTGCGGTCGTGCCGTCGGGCGCGGTCACGACCACGTCGTCGACGGGTGCCCCCGTCCGGGTGTCGACCGTCGTGTGCGCCTCGGCGTACGGAGGCGCGAGAGGGGAGTGCGGGTACGCGGGGGGCGCGCCCAGCGGCCCGCTCCCCAGATGCCCGTCGGCGAGCAGCGAGTCATGGCCGCGCGCTGTTCCCGGCAAGTACGTACGCAGCCCGCCGCCGCCCCGAAGTATCGTCAGCGACTGGTCGGCGGCGCGCAGCCGGGCGGCGACGGCCGTACGGCGCTCCGCCTGATAGCTGTCCAGCAGCGTCTCCGACGCCCCGTGGTGCCAGGCGTGCGCCAGCTTCCAGCCCAGGTTCTCGGCGTCCCGCAGCCCCTCGTCCAGGCCCTGTGTGCCCAGAGCGCCCAGCAGGTGCGCGGCGTCCCCGGCGAGGAACGCCCGCCCGACGCGCCAGCGCCGCGCGAGCCGGTGGTGCAGCGTGTACACGCCGGTGTCGAGCAGGTCGTACGGCGGCGTCGCGCCGCACCAGCCGGCCAGGGTGTCCCGTACCCGCGCCACCAACGCCTCCGGCGTCACCAGGTCCCCCCGGGCCGGCAGCAGCCAGTCCAGCCGCCACACACCGTCGGCGAGCGGCCTGGCGGACACCTCCTGCCCGCCGCCCCGCCACGGCGGCTGACGGTGCAGCACGGCCTCGCCCGGCCACGGCAGTTCGACGCGCAGGGCGGCGACCGCGTGCCGCTCCACCGCCGTGCGGCCAGGGAAACGGACGCCCAGGAGCTTGCGGACGGTCGACCTGGCACCGTCGCAGCCCACCACATGACTTCCGCGCCACCAGGTCGCCCCGGGGCCCCGGGTGTGGACCGTGACGCCCCGCGCGTCCTGTTCCAGCGAGTCGAGCCGGCTGTCCGTCACCAGCCGCACCAGGTCATGGCGCGCGACGGCGTCCCTGAGGCCGCGCGTCAGGGCGTGCTGGGGGAGATGTAAGGGTGAGGGGTACATCGCGTCGGCACGTTCGCCGTCACCGACGGCGCCTCCCGCACCGGCGACCGCACCGCCCACCGCACCGCCGACAGCCCCGGCGCCCGAACCGGCCCCGGCACCACCGGCCCCACCCGTGACACCGGCCTCGTCGGCGTCACCGAGCGGCAACTGCCGCATCTGCTGCTTGCGCCGCATCTGTCGCCAACCGACCCACCAGGCTCCTTCGTCACGGAGCGTGGAGCAGCCCAGCCGTGCCATCAGGGCGGCCGTGTCGGACCGCAGCACCGCCGTACGGGCCGGGCGGAGGTCGTCGGTGCCGGCCCCCTCGTCCAGCACGACGACGGGAACGCCCTGGGTGGCCAGGCAGAGCGAGAGCGCGAGTCCCACGGGGCCCGCGCCGACAACGATCACCGGGTCCACGGCGCGACCCCTCCGGCCCGTACGGTCAAGTGGCGATTGGCGGTTGGCACCCGGGGAGCGATCACAGAACGTATGCAACCTACTGCGGGTGCTTGCGTCAAGTGACGGAGGCAGCGACGCCGCGCGCCGCTGCCTCCGTCAGGTACTTCGGGCCCCGTTTCCGGGGCCGCAGGGGGGCTAGACGCCCCCGCCTCCGAATCCGCCGCCCTCGTTGCCGGTGGCGCGGTCCGTCTTGCTCATCGGCGTACCGGTGACACTCAGATCATCCATGGCCCCGCCCGTCAGCACGGCCCCGGTGCTCCGCTTCGCGCGGCGCAGCCGCTTCTCCAGCCAGGACGCGAACGTCGTGAGCAGCAGATTCAGCAGGATGAAGATCACCGCGACGACGATGAAGCTCGGGATGACGTTGCCGTAGTTCGCGGCGAGCGTCTTCCGGGCGCTGAGCAGTTCGGTGAAGCTGAGCAGCGCGCCGCCGAGCGCGGTGTCCTTCACGATGACCACGAGCTGGCTCACCAGCGCGGGCAGCATCGCCGTCACCGACTGCGGCAGCAGGATGGTGCGCATCGTCTGGCCCTTGCGCAGACCGATCGCCTTGGCGGCCTCGGTCTGACCCTTGGGCAGGGACAGGATGCCCGCGCGGACGACCTCGGCCAGCACGGACGCGTTGTACAGCACCAGACCGGTGACGACCGCGTACAGCGGGCGCATGTCCGTACTGATGTCGGTGTACTCCGCGTACAGCTGGTTCGCGAACACCATCAGGATCAGTACGGGGATCGCGCGGAAGAACTCGACGACCACGCCGGACGGGATCCTGACCCAACGGTGGTCGGAGAGCCGCGCGATGCCGAAGAGGGCGCCGAGGGGGAGCGCGATGACCAGCGCGAGACCTGCGGCCTTGAGGGTGTTGACGAGACCCGGCAGCAGATACGTCGTCCATGCCTGGGACTCGGTGAAGGGGCTCCACTTCGCCCACTCCAGCTGTCCCTTGTCCGACATGGCGGAGTAGATCCACCACACGCCGAGACCCAGGACGACCACGAAGACCGCCGAGTAGATGATGTTGCGCCGCTTGGCGCCGGGACCCGGCGCGTCGTACAGAACGGAAGTCATCGCTTCACCGCCACTCGCTTGGCGACCCAGCCGAGGATGAGACCGGTCGGCAGTGTCAGGACCACGAACCCGAAGGCGAAGATCGCCGAGATGAGGACGAGTTGAGACTCGTTCTCGATCATCTCCTTCATCAGGAGGGCGGCTTCGGCCACACCGATGGCGGCGGCCACCGTCGTGTTCTTCGTCAGGGCGATCAGCACGTTGGTGAGCGGCCCGATGACCGAGCGGAACGCCTGCGGAAGGACTATGAGGGACAGGACCTGGGTGAAGTTCAGCCCGATGGCCCGCGCCGCCTCCGCCTGCCCGACAGGCACCGTGTTGATGCCGGACCGGATGGCCTCACAGACGAACGCCGCCGTGTAGACGGTCAGTCCGAGAATGGCCAGCCGGAAACTCAGCGCGTCGAAGTCGTCGGCCGCGCCCAGAGTGATACCGAAGATGTCGGCGAGACCGAGGGAGGCGAAGACGATGATGACGGTGAGCGGAATGTTCCGCACCACGTTCACGTACACCGTGGCGAATCCGCGCATCAGCGGAACCGGGCTCACGCGCATCGCCGCGAGTATGGTGCCCAGGACGAGGGAGCCGATGCCGGAGAAGACGGCGAGCTGCACCGTTACCCAGAACGCCCCTAGCAGGTCGTAACCTTCAAGAAAGTCGAACACGATCTCCCGCGCTCTCGCGTTTGTTGATGGCGTGGCGCGCCACCCTCACGGGGCGGCGCGCCACATCTGCGCCGAATGAGCCGAACAGGCCGACGAATTCGAGGAACCCGGGGAATCCGAGGAATCCGAGGAATTCAGGGCCTGTCGATTCAGCTGACGATGTTGCCGATCTTCGGGGCGGGCTCGTTCTTGTACTCGGCCGGACCGAAGTTGTCCGTCACGGCCTTGTCCCAGGCCTTGTCCGCGACCATCTTCTCGAGGGCGGCGTTGATGTCGTCGACGAGCTTGGTGTCGCCCTTCTTGACGCCGATGCCGTAGTTCTCGTTGCTCAGGCTGAGGCCGGCGAGCTTGAACTTGCCCTTGTTCTGGTCCTGCGAGGCGTAACCGGCGAGGATCGAGTCGTCCGTGGTCAGCGCGTCGACGGCGCCGCTCGCGAGTGCGTCGATGCACTCCGAGTACGTGGCGTTCTGCTTCAGCTGGGCCTTCGGCGCGAAGTCGTCCTTCACGTTCTGCGCGGACGTGGAGCCCGTCACGGAGCAGAGCTTCTTGCCGTTGAGGTCCGCACCCTTGGTGATGTTGTCGTCGGCGCGGATCAGCAGGTCCTGGTGGGCGAGCAGATACGGGCCGGCGAAGTCGACCTTCTCCTTGCGCTCGTCGTTGATCGAGTAGGAGGCCGCGATGAACTTCACGTCGCCGCGCTCGAGCGCGGTCTCACGGTCGGCGCTCGGGGTTTCCTTCCACTCGATGTCCTTGGCCTCGTAGCCGAGTTCCTTGGCGACGTACGTCGCGACATCGACGTCGAAGCCGGTGAAGGAACCGTCCGGGGTCTTCAGACCGATACCGGGCTGGTCGAACTTGATGCCGATGGTGATCTTCTTGCCACCACCGTCACCCTCGCCCGCCGAGTCGCTGTCGTCGGAACCGCACGCGGTCGCGGTCAGGGCAAGGGCCAGTACGGCGGCGGCAGCAGCGCTTGTTTTACGGAGATTCATGGTCAACATCCTTCGTTGTCTCGAAAGTTACGGGCAGCTCAGTGGTGCAGGATCTTCGACAGGAAGTCCTTGGCCCGGTCGCTGCGAGGATTGGTGAAGAACTGCTCCGGCGTCGCCTCTTCGACGATCTGGCCGTCCGCCATGAAGACGACCCGATTCGCGGCGGACCGCGCGAAGCCCATCTCGTGGGTCACTACGACCATGGTCATACCGTCACGTGCGAGCTGCTGCATGACTTCGAGCACCTCGTTGATCATCTCCGGGTCGAGCGCGGAGGTCGGCTCGTCGAAGAGCATCACCTTCGGCTCCATGGCCAGCGCGCGGGCGATCGCGACGCGCTGCTGCTGGCCACCGGAGAGCTGTGCGGGGTACTTGTCCGCCTGGTTGGCCACGCCCACCCGGTCGAGCAGGGTCCGCGCGAACTCGTCAGCGGCGCCCTTGTCCTTCTTGCGGACCTTGATCTGTCCCAGGGTGACGTTCTCCAGGACCGTCTTGTGCGCGAAGAGGTTGAAGGACTGGAAGACCATGCCGACATCGGCGCGCAGCCGGGCCAGTTCCTTGCCTTCGGCGGGCAGCGGCTTCCCGTCGAGCGAAATGCTGCCGGAGTCGATCGGCTCCAGACGGTTGATGGCGCGGCACAGTGTGGACTTGCCGGACCCGGAGGGCCCGATCACGACGACGACCTCGCCACGGGCGATGGTCAGGTCGATGTCCTGGAGCACATGCAGCGCGCCGAAGTGCTTGTTGACGTTGCTCAGCACGACCAGGTCGCCCGACGCCGGCCTGGCGTCGTCGGTTTCCTTGGTCACTGAAACTCCGCTCATCGGCTTCTTGCTCCGTCCTCCTCGGTTGGGGAGGACCTTAGTCACGCACTGCGACCAGCGTCATTACATCTGAGGGGAAATTGAGCATAACGATCCGGCCGCAACCGGACACACCGTGTGAAGAGGGCCGCTTCGGCGTACCGGGTGGGTAACGGAAACCGCCGCTTAACGGAAAGTGACTTGACTGGTGCGGCAGCCATGGGCGTGGATGCCCTGGTACGTACTGTGACCGCCACACCACGGAGGAGGGCCATGAGGCTGCTGCTCGTCGAGGACGACGACCACGTCGCAGCCGCCCTCGCCGCGGTTCTGAAGAGGCACGGGTTCGACGTCACGCACGCGCGCAGCGGCGAGGAGGCCTTGCAGGCGCTGCTGCCGGTGACCGACGGGACGAAGTCTCCTTACGGAGTCGTACTCCTCGACCTCGGGCTGCCCGACCAGGACGGTTACGCGGTCTGCGGCAAGATCCGGAAGCTCTGCTCGACGCCGGTGATCATGGTGACGGCGCGTGCCGACGTCCGGTCCCGGATCCACGGGCTGAACCTCGGCGCCGACGACTACGTCACCAAGCCCTACGACACCGGTGAGTTGCTGGCCCGGATCCACGCCGTCAGCCGGCGCAGCGTCGGCGGCGAGGAGGCCGGCGCGGTCGGCGGGGACTCGCTGCGGCTCGGACCGGTCACCATCGAGCTGCCCACGCGCCGCGTCACCGTGGACGGTGCCCCGGTCCAGCTCACCCGTAAGGAGTTCGACCTGCTCGCCCTCCTCGCGCAGCGTCCGGGCGTGGTCTTCCGGCGGGAGCAGATCATCAGCGAGGTGTGGCGCACCAGTTGGGAGGGGACCGGCCGCACGCTCGAAGTGCATGTGGCGTCCCTGCGCTCGAAACTGCGGATGCCGGCCCTGATCGAGACCGTCCGGGGCGTCGGCTACCGCCTCGTCGCCCCCGCCGCACACCAAGGACCGTAGTACCCGGTGAGTACCCGACTTCTGCCCCTGCTCATCGTCCTCATGGCGGGCGTGCTCCTGGCGCTCGGCTTCCCGCTCGCCGTGAGTCTCGCCTCCGCGCAGCAGCAGGACGTCGTCGTCGACCGGATCGACGACACGGCGCGCGTCGCCGCGCTCGCGCAGTTCGTCAGCGAGGGCGAGGCGGGGGCCTCCGGCGCGGGCGCCGGGTCCGACGAACGCGGATCCATGCTGGAGGAGGAGCTCGCGCGCTACTTCGAGGTCTACGGCATCCGCGCGGGTGTCTTCTACCGCGACGGAGAGGCCATGGCGCGTGCCCCGGGAGGCTGGACGGTGCCCCGGACGGGGGAGGGGCGCCAGGCCTTCCAGGAGGCCCTTCTGGGGCGCCGTAGCGACGACCCCCAGCAGGTGTGGCCGTGGCAGGCGCACGGCCGGCTGATCGTCGCGTCGCCGGTCGTACGGGACGGGGACGTCGTCGCCGTCGTCGTGACCGACTCACCCACCGGGCAGATGCGGTCGCGGATCCTCGAAGGCTGGCTGTACATCGCCGCGGGCGAGGCCGCCGCCATGCTCCTCGCCGTGGGGGCCGCGTTCCGGCTGACGGGCTGGGTGCTGCGTCCGGTACGCGTACTGGACGCGGCCACGCACGACATCGCCACCGGCCGGATGAAGTCCCGCGTCGCCGCCGCCGGGGGCCCGCCGGAGCTCAGACGGCTCGCCCACTCCTTCAACGAGATGGCCGACAACGTCGAGGACGTGCTCGAACAGCAGCGTGCCTTCGTCGCCGACGCCTCCCACCAACTGCGCAATCCGCTGGCGGCCCTGCTGCTGCGGATCGAACTGCTCGCCCTCGAACTGCCCGCCGGGAACGAGGAGATCGCCTCCGTAAGGACGGAGGGCAAGCGGCTCGGGCAGGTGCTCGACGATCTGCTCGACCTGGCGCTGGCCGAACACGCCCCCGCCGATCTGCGGCTCACGGACGTCGGGGCGCTGGCCTCCGAGCGGGTCGCGGCCTGGCGGGCGTACGCGGAGGAGAAGGGCGTACGGCTGACCGGCAGCACCGGGGCGGTCACCGGCTGGGCGGATCCGGTCGCGCTCTCCAGCGCGCTCGACGCGGTCGTGGACAACGCCCTGAAGTTCACGCCGGAGGGCGGCGAGGTGGATGTGCGGGTGGCGCGCGGCGCCAGCGACCGCACCACCATCACCGTCACCGACGGTGGGCCCGGACTCTCCGACGACGAGATGGACCGGATCGGCGACCGCTTCTGGCGCAGCAACCGTCATCAGAACGTCAAGGGGTCGGGGCTGGGCCTGTCCATCTCGCGGGCGCTGCTCGCGGCGGGCGGCGGGACGATCGCGTACGAACACGGGGAGCCGCGCGGGCTGCGCGTGACGCTCTCGGTCCCGAGGTCGTCACCGGCCTCCTCCTGAGGAGGCGGCCGAGGAGGCGGCCGAGCAAGCGGCCCTAGGGGGGCCGCCCGAGGATGAGACCCGCTACGGCTTGACCGACCGGTAGTAGCGCAGCGCGCCCTCGTGCAGGCCCAGCGGATCGGTGTAGATGGCGGTGCGCAGATCCACGAGCTGGGCCGGGTGGACCTTCTTGCCGATCCGGTCGCGGCTCCTGATGACCGTGCGGGTGAAGCCCTCGGTCAGCTCGGCGTCCATCCGGTCCGTGGTGACCAGCAGATTCGCCACGGCCACCGTCGGCACCGCCGTACCGTCCTGCGCCTTCTTGTACGCGTCCGCCGGCATCACCGCGGAGCGGTAGTAGCGGGTCGCGACCTTGGCCGTGTGGTGCAGCGTGTCGACGAGGGCGTCGTCGAGGGGCACCAGCCGTATGTCGAAGCGCTTCGACAGCTCCTGTATGGACGCGGTGGGCAGCCCGCCGGACCAGAAGAACGCGTCGAGGTCGCTCGATTCCAGACGGCCGGGCATGGTGTCGATGCCCGCCGAGACCGCCGTGACGTCCTCCTGGGGATGCAGCCCGGCGGCGGCCAGTACCTGGTCCGCGATCAGCCGCACGCCCGAGCCCTCCTGCCCCACGCCCACCCGCTTGTCCCGCAGGTCCTCCACGGATCTGATGTCCGAGTTCTTCGCGGCGATCAGCTGTACGTAGTCGTCGTAGAGCCGCGCGCAGCCGCGCAGCCGGTCGGCGCCCGGCCCGTTGTCCCGCTGATACTTCGCGACCGCGTCCGCCGTGGCGATGGTGAAGTCGGCCTTCCCGGTGGCCACGCGCGAGATGTTCTCCTGCGAGCCCTCGCTGGTCAGCAGCTCTATCGACACATCGGGCAGATCTTTGGCGAGGTCCTCCTTGAGGAGGTCCCCGTAGCGTTCGTAGACGCCGCTCGTCACACCCGTACTGAACTTGACGGACCCGCTCGGTGTCTTCTCCCCGAACGGCGCCAGCCACCACGAGAGCAGCCCGGCCACCACCAGCGCGGCCACGCCTCCTACGAAGGCGGTGCGACGGCTCATACGGGGCGGAAGGGGGAACATGCGGTGATCCTGCCAGCTCACTCGGTGTCCTGGCCAGGCCTTGCCTCCGGGGCCCGGAGCCGGCACCGGTCGACCCGTACGCGCCCCGGCCGGGTGCCCGTCCCGCGACGTTTGGCACTGCGCCCCGGTCCACGTCCTTCACAGGTCCGGGACCGGGTTGACCAGCGCCTTGAGACCTCCCCAGGCCCGGCGCCGGGCGCAGCCCAGAGCCCGTACCCCCGGTTTCGGAAGTCAAACCACCCCGGACACGGTTCAGTTGATCCGGCCCGGAGCCGGGCGCCACCGGGCGTCAGGCGCGCTCCTCCCACGCCTGGCTGCGCGCGTAGTGGTTGTCGTACGTCAGGGAGGAGTCCTTGATGTCCTGCACGGTCGCCTCGCCGTCGTGCACGCGGCCGAGCAGCCGGTAGTAGTCGAACCGGTCCATGCCCGGCGTGAAGCCGACCAGGACCTCCGCCGTCGTGTCCGGGGCGGGCGCGAAGGCGTGCGGCGTGTGCGGCGGTACGGCCACGAAGTCACCCTTCTCCAGGGTCAGCACCTCCTCACCGACCAGGACCTGGAGGGTGCCGTCGACGACGAAGAAGAACTCCGTCGCGCGGGTGTGGAAGTGCACGGGCGCCCCGGCCGCGCCCTTCTCGAAACGTGCGGTGTTGACGGTGAGCGCGCCGCCCGTCGTGTCCGAGTCGGCGAGGAGTGTGATCAGGCTGCCCGGGGCGTCGGCCAGGGCCTCGGCGGTGGTGCCACGGGTGAGGAGCGGCTGGTGGGTGCGGTTCGCCGGGGTCGTCGCCGGGTTCGTGGCCGGGTTCGTCGTCGTGTTCATGAGTACGAATCTAGAGGTGTAAGTGACCGGGTGACGGGTGCATTCAGCGGCTGAATCAATGGGGCAATCGCGATCGGCCGACCGCCCGCGCTCCGGCCTCCGCACTCCGTCGGCAAGCTCCCTCGGACACCCCCTTACCCTTGACGGGTGACCATGAGCAGTGACCGGACCGGAGCAGTGGGCGAAGTGGGCGTTGACCGGACCTACGAAGTACGCACCTACGGGTGTCAGATGAACGTCCACGATTCCGAGCGATTGTCCGGTCTGCTGGAGGACGCGGGCTATGTCCGGGCCCCCGAGGACGCCGACGGCGACGCCGACGTCGTCGTCTTCAACACCTGTGCCGTACGTGAGAACGCCGACAACAAGCTGTACGGCAACCTCGGCCGGCTCGCCCCGATGAAGACCCGGCGCCCCGGCATGCAGATCGCCGTCGGCGGCTGCCTGGCCCAGAAGGACCGCGACACCATCGTCAAGAGGGCGCCGTGGGTCGACGTCGTCTTCGGTACGCACAACATCGGCAAGCTCCCCGTACTGCTGGAGCGGGCCCGCGTACAGGAAGAGGCGCAGATCGAGATCGCCGAGTCGCTGGAGGCGTTCCCCTCCACGCTGCCGACGCGGCGCGAGTCCGCCTACGCCGCCTGGGTGTCCATCTCCGTGGGCTGCAACAACACCTGCACCTTCTGCATCGTCCCGGCGCTGCGCGGCAAGGAGAAGGACCGCCGCCCCGGCGACATCCTCGCCGAGGTCGAGGCGCTGGTCGCCGAGGGCGTCTCGGAGATCACGCTGCTCGGCCAGAACGTCAACGCGTACGGCTCCGACATCGGCGACCGCGAGGCGTTCTCCAAGCTCCTGCGGGCCTGCGGGCGGATCGAGGGACTGGAGCGCGTGCGCTTCACCTCGCCGCACCCGCGCGACTTCACGGACGACGTCATCGCCGCGATGGCCGAGACGCCCAACGTGATGCCGCAGTTGCACATGCCGCTCCAGTCCGGCTCGGACACCGTCCTGAAGGCGATGCGCCGCTCGTACCGGCAGGAGCGCTTCCTCGGGATCATCGACAAGGTGCGCGCGGCCATCCCGCACGCCGCCATCTCCACCGACATCATCGTGGGCTTCCCCGGCGAGACCGAGGAGGACTTCCGGCAGACGCTGCACACGGTGCGCGAGGCGCGCTTCGCGAACGCCTTCACGTTCCAGTACTCCAAGCGTCCCGGGACGCCCGCGGCCGACATGGACGGGCAGATTCCCAAGGAGGTCGTGCAGGAGCGCTATCTGCGCCTCGTCGCCCTCCAGGAGGAGATCTCCTGGGACGAGAACAAGACGCAGATCGGCCGCACCCTCGACGTCATGGTCGCCGAGGGCGAGGGCCGCAAGGACGGCGCCACCCGCCGGCTCTCCGGCCGCGCGCCCGACAACCGGCTGGTGCACTTCACCGCGCCCGACGAGGAGGTGCGGCCCGGCGACGTCGTCACCGTCGACATCACGTACGCGGCTCCGCACCATCTGCTCGCCGAGGGTCCGACGACGCGGATACGGCGCACCCGCGCCGGGGACGCGTGGGAGAGGCGCAACGCGGCCCCGCCCGCGCCCGCCGGCGTGCTGCTCGGCCTGCCGTCGATCGGCGTCCCGCCGCCGCTGCCCGCCGCGACCGGCGGCTGCTCGGTGGTCTGAGGCGGCGCGGGCGTCCCGCGCGGGCGCCCCGCGCGGGCGGGACAGCGCTTAGTGTGCGCTGCATGCTCGTATCCGCCGCCGTATGCCCCTGTCCGCCCCTGCTCGTCCCCGCCCTGGCCGCCGGTGCCGCTCCGGAACTCGACGCCGCGCGGGACGCGTGCGCCGACGCTCTCGGCGTGCTCGCCGCCTCCCGGCCCGATCGGCTGATCGTCGTCGGGCCGGCGCCGGGCCCGCGGGACCTGGAGCCGTACTCGCAGGGCGCGCACGGCTCCTTCCGGGGCTACGGGGTGGACGTCGACGTGACACTCGACGGGACGCAGGCGGGCCCCGGTCCCCGCGACGGACGAAGCGGCGACGATTCACCGACCTTGCCGACCTCGCTGGCCGTCGCCGCCTGGCTGCTCGGGAACGTCGCCTGGTCCGCCTCGCCGGTCCAGGGCATCGGCGTGCGGGAACCACTCGACGCCGAGCGGTGTATCAGAAGCGGTAGGGACATCGCGGCGCGCGACGAGCGGGTGGCACTGCTGGCGATGGGCGACGCCAGCGCGTGCCGCACGCTCAAGGCGCCCGGCTATCTCGACGAGCGCGCCGCCGCGTTCGACGCCGAGGTCGCACGGGCGCTGGCCGAGGCCGACACCGCGGCGCTCGCGGCGCTGGACGTGCGGCTGGCGACCGAGTTGCAGGCGGCGGGCCGCCCGAGCTGGCAGGTCCTCGCGGGCGCGGCGCGGGGGGCGGGCCTGGGCGGCGCCCTGCTCTACGAGGCCGCTCCGTACGGCGTGGGTTACCTCGTGGCGACCTGGTCGTAGCGGGCGGTTGGCAGGGGGAGGAGATCTGGAACGATGTGCCCGTGCATGCTGATGATCAGGTCGACGCGGGCGTTCCCGCGCCACTGGCGGAGTTCCTCCGGGATGCCGACGACATACGCCCGGTGAGGATCGTCCCTGCCGTCTGCGAGGCGTGCGGCGGTCGGGTGTTCCGCGTACTGGTCAACTCCTCCGGCGCGGAACGCGAGTGCGCCGGCTGCGGCAGCCGTGCGTTCGTCGCGGACAGCGAGGAGTACTGGAACGAGGAGTCCTGGGAGGGCGACGAGCCCGGTCCGGCCGGATGCCCGTGCGGGAGCGAGGAGTTCGAGGCCGCGGTCGCGTTCTCACTCGGGGACGACGGATCGGTCCGCTGGGTGACCGTGGGGCTGCGGTGCGTCATGGACGGATTCCGCGGGATCTATGCCGACTGGAAGATCGATTACGGCCCCACGGATCACCTTCTGGCCGCGGTCCAGGTCTGAGGGAGGCGGCGGGCCCCGGCGACAACAGGACGGCGACGGCCGCGAAGCACCATTGGCGCTTCGCGGCCGTCGCCGTCACTCCTGCGGCTCGTCCCGGCTGGTCCCTCGCCCCGCCGTCGCCCGTCGGGGGCGTCGGGCGGGGCTCAGTGGGGCCTCAGGAGGCCGGGGGCGGCGGCGGGGAGGAAGGCGGGGTCCCGGTGTCGCCGTCCTTGTGGGACATCCGCTCCAGCGCGTTCTTGGCCTTCCCGGTCCCGGACTCGATCTTGTCGCTGTACTTGCCCTTGGTCTTCTGGTCGACCGTCTTGGCGGCCTTGTCCAGGCCCTCCCCGATCTTTCCCCCGTGCTGCTGCGCGAGGTCGGAGACTTTGTCCTTGGCCGGGGACAGTCTGGCCTTCAGTGAGTCAAGGAAGCTCATGGGTCGCCTTCCCTCGAAGCCCCCGGTGGGGGCTGTCGGCTCTGTGCCGGGTTATTTGCGGGCGCCTTCGCCGGCTTCGTTGTCGGCCGCCTCGTCGACGGTCTGCTGCTTCGGGATGTCGACGCTCTCCGAATTCTCCGAGGCGTTCGTACCACCGTCGGTGGCGTGGTCCCCGCCCGCAACCGTATCGCTGTCCGGGTCGATCCCCGAGGCGGCCTCCGCCGCCCCAGAGCCGCCGTCCGCGGTGGCTTCGGTCGAGGTGGCGCCGGTCGCCGAAGAAGCCGACCCGGCCTCCTCGGCCGTCCGCCTGGACTTCCGACGAAGTCGCTCAAAAACACCCATATCTGCTCCATATGCTACTCGTGCGGGCGAAATCCCGCGTCGCCCGGAGCGTCCCGTTGCGCCGCCCCGTGGCACCGGCCCGAAACCGGCAGCCGGAATCTCGCAACGGCCAACGACCCCGGACAGGCGGCCGTCACGTAACTCGTTCGGGAACCGGCCACCGGGTTTGCGAGACTGGGGCCGTGAGAAGCGCAGCGCCAGCACCCCGGGTCATCGCCGTCGTCGGCCCCACCGCGGCCGGCAAGTCCGATCTGGGCGTGCATCTCGCCCGGCAACTCGACGGTGAGGTCGTCAACGCGGACTCCATGCAGCTGTACCGAGGGATGGACATCGGCACCGCCAAGCTGACGACCGAGGAGCGCCGCGGCGTCCCGCACCATCTCCTCGACATCTGGGACGTCACCGAGGCGGCCAACGTCGCCGAGTACCAACGGCTGGCCAGGATCGAGATCGACCGGCTCCTCGCCGAAGGCCGTACCCCCGTCCTCGTCGGCGGCTCCGGCCTCTACGTAAGAGGCGCCATCGACGCCCTCGACTTCCCCGGCACCGACCCCGAGGTACGCGCCCGGCTGGAGGAGGAACTGAAGCTGCGCGGCTCCGGTGCCCTGCACGCCCGGCTGGCCGCCGCCGACCCCCCGGCGGGCCGCGCGATCCTCCCGAGCAACGGGCGCCGCATCGTGCGCGCCCTTGAGGTGTTCGAGATCACCGGGAAGCCGTTCACCGCCAATCTGCCCGGTCATGACGCGGTGTACGAGACCGTGCAGATCGGCGTCGACGTGGCACGCCCCGAACTCGACGCGCGCATCGCGCTGCGCGTCGACCGTATGTGGGAGGCCGGCCTCGTGGACGAGGTGCGCGAGTTGGAGGCGCGCGGCCTGCGCGAGGGGCGTACGGCCTCGCGCGCGCTCGGCTACCAGCAGGTGCTGTCGGCCCTCGCCGGGGACTGCACCGAGGACCAGGCGCGCGCCGAGACCGTACGCGCCACGAAACGCTTCGCACGCCGTCAGGACTCGTGGTTCCGCCGCGACCCGCGCGTGCACTGGCTGAGCGGTGCGGCCGTCGACCGGGAGGAACTCCCGCACCTCGCGCTGACGTTGGTCGAACGAGCGGTCACAGCCTGATCACGTGATGGCATCGGGACGCTCAGGCCGTCAATCCGGTGCCCGGGGCCGTGCCATCATCGAGCATCGATCGACCAGTGGAGTCCGAGTTGGGAGGGCGCGTGGCGATGGAGGCCGGCCCTCGCAACACGGATCAGGGGACTCAGGACCCACCGGACGAAGCACCACGGCTGAGTCCTGATGGACCCGACGAAGACGCGGTGACTCCCGAGGTGGAGGTCGAGCTGCGTCCGCAGCGACGCCTGCGGATCTGGCAGCTCGCACCCATCGTGATGCTCGCCGCCATCGGCTCGCTGATGTTCGCCTTCCCCCTCGCCTTCGGTACGGGCGACGGCGGCGCCGTCGTCGCCATGCTCGGCCTGCTGATCAGCTGCTGCGCCGCGGGCTGGGGCATGATGGCCGCCCGCCGTGTCGGCCACGCCTGGCCCGGTCTGCCGGCCCGCGGGTCGGGTGAGCGCCCGGACTGGCGGGTTCTCGCGCTGTACGTGGCCGGGGGCGCCGCGCTCGTCGCTCTCGCCGTCTGGCGGGTCGCGCGCCTCCGCTGAGCGGCGGCACGCCGTCCGCGCACGGGCGGCCCCGCCCTTCCGTGTTCGCGCTGTCGGTCCCACCTCGTACGATTGACGTGTGAGTACCTACCGGCCCGCCGCGCAGTCGTCACCGATCCCCTTCCTCAAGGGGCACGGGACGGAGAACGACTTCGTGATCGTGCCCGACCCGGACAACGCTCTCGCCCTGTCCGCCTCCGCCGTCGCGAAGCTCTGCGACCGCCGGGCCGGTATCGGTGGCGACGGGCTGCTGCGTGTCGTACGGACCGCCGCGCATCCCGAGGCGCGGTCGATGGCCGACCGGGCCGAGTGGTTCATGGACTACCGCAACGGCGACGGATCCATGGCCGAGATGTGCGGCAACGGGGTTCGGGTCTTCGCGTGGTATCTGCGGCGCGCCGGTCTCGTCCAGGCCGGTGACCTCGCCGTCGCCACCCGTGGCGGCGTGAAGAAGGTGCACATCGCCAAGGACGCCGAGAGCGGCGGGCCGGCCGGTCCGGTGTCGGTCACGGCCCACATGGGACGCGCCCTCCTTACCGAAGACGACGTCACCGTCGCTGTGGGGGACCGCGGTTGGCCCGCGCGGAACGTCAACATGGGCAATCCGCACGCCGTCGCCTTTGTGGAGGATCTCGCCCACGCGGGAGATCTGTTCACCGCCCCGCCCGTCAGCCCCGCCACGGTCTATCCGGACGGTGTGAACGTCGAGTTCGTCGTCGAGCGCGGCCCGCGCCACGTCGCCATGCGCGTCCATGAACGCGGCTCGGGCGAGACGCGGTCCTGCGGTACGGGCGCGTGCGCCGTCGCCGTCGCGGCGGCGCGCAGGGACGGCCTCAACCCCGCGGTGACGGGCGAGCCCGTCACGTACACCGTGGACGTGCCCGGCGGACGGCTCGTCATCACCGAACACCCCGACGGCGAGATCGAGATGACCGGCCCGGCCGTCATCGTCGCCGAGGGAGTGCTCGACGCGCAGTGGGCGGAGCGGCTCGACACGCTCTGAACTCCGCCGACCCCGCCCACAGGTTCCCTCGAATGGGTGATCCGTTTCACGCTGGGGGAGAGGTGGACCGAGGCACGTGGTGGGGTCGGTAGCATCAAGCACCGGCCGGGAGGGCGTTCCTGTCCCTCCCACCGCCGGTCGACGCTGCCGGAGGTGCCCCATGAGCGCAGAGGCGACCAGCCCTGGTGCCCGGAGCCGCAGGCGCGGCCGTACCAGTATCGACCTCCGCCGACTCGGCAGGGCCGCGCTGCTGGGACCCGCGTCCAGGGACCGGCTGCCGGACGCGATCGGCCATGTCGCCGACGCCCACCGCGCACACCACCCCGACGCCGACCTGCTGGTGCTGGGCAAGGCGTACGTACTGGCGGAGATGTCGCACCGCGGCCAGTTCCGCAAGAGCGGTGAGCCGTACATCACGCATCCGCTCGCCGTCACGCTGATCCTCGCCGAACTCGGCGCCGAGACCACGACGTTGACCGCGTCCCTGCTCCACGACACCGTCGAGGACACGGATGTGACGCTCGATCAGGTCCGCGCGGAGTTCGGCGACGAGGTCTGCTATCTGGTCGACGGTGTGACGAAGCTGGAGAAGGTGGACTACGGCGCCGCCGCCGAGCCCGAGACCTTCCGCAAGATGCTCGTCGCCACCGGCAACGACGTCCGCGTCATGTCGATCAAACTCGCCGACCGGCTGCACAACATGCGCACCCTCGGTGTGATGCGGCCGGAGAAGCAGGCCCGTATCGCCAAGGTCACCCACGACGTCCTCATCCCGCTCGCCGAGCGGCTCGGTGTGCAGGCGCTCAAGACCGAGCTGGAGGACCTGGTCTTCGCGATCCTCCAGCCGGAGGAGTACGAGCGCACCCGCGAGGTCATCGCCGACCGGGCCACCGCGGGGCCGAGCCTGGAGACGATCGCCGAGGACGTGCGACGCACGCTCCGCGAGGCCGGCATCACCGCCGAAGTCGTCGTCAGGCCACGGCACTTCGTCTCGGTGCACCGCGCCCGCCTGAAACGCGGCGAGATGCGCGGCACGGACTTCGGCCGGCTGCTCGTCCTGGTCGGCGAGGACGCCGACTGCTACGCCGTGCTGGGGGAGTTGCACACCTGCTTCACGCCGGTGATCTCCGAGTTCAAGGACTTCATCGCCGCCCCCAAGTACAACCTGTACCAGTCACTGCACACGGCGGTCGCCGGCGTCGACGGCGCGGTCGTCGAAGTCCTCATTCGTACGCACCAGATGCACAAGGTCGCCGAGGCGGGCGTCGTCGCGCTGGGCAACCCGTACACGCCCGTCGACGGGGCGGAGCCGGCCGACGGCGAACGCGCCGACCCGACCAGGCCCGGCTGGCTGTCCCGCCTCCTGGAGTGGCAGGAGGCGGCCACGGACCCGGACACCTTCTGGACGACGCTGCGCGCCGATCTCGCCCAGGACCGGGAGATCAGCGTCTTCCTCGCCGACGGCGGCATGCTGGGGCTGCCCGCGGGCGCGACATGTGTGGACGCGGCGTACGCCCAGTACGGCGACGGCGCCCACGGATGCATCGGAGCGCGCGTCAACGGCCGTCTGGCGACGCTGAGTACGGTCCTGGTGGACGGCGACACGGTGCAACTGCTGCTGGCCCACGGCCCCGTTCGGACGAAGGACGACGAAAGCACCGGGCCGGCGGCGGAGCAGGCGCGGGAGCCGGAGGAGGCCGCCCCGGGGCCCTCTCCGGAGTGGCTGGACCACGCCCGTACGCCCGCCGCGCGGATCGCGATCGCGGGCTGGCTCGCCGCCAACCCGGAGGGCCTGAAGACACCGGAGTCCGAGCCCCGGGCGCCCGGCGCCGTCACGGCGGGACGGCGGGGCGTGGCCAACGTGGTCGTGGACGCGCCCGAGGACGCGTCCGTACGGCTCGCGGGCTGCTGCACGCCCGTACCGCCCGACGACGTCACCGGCTTCACGGTGCGCGGCGGCGCCGTCACGGTGCACCGCGTGGAGTGTTCCGCCGTCGGCCGGATGGCCGCGCTCGGCCGCTCGCCGATCGCGGTGAGCTGGGGCGACGAGGCGGAGTGCCGGGTCACCCTGTACGCGGAGTCCTTCGGCCGGCCACGGCTGCTCGCCGATCTGACCGAGGCCATCGCCACGGCGGGCGCGGCGATCGTGTCGGCCAACGTGGAGCCGCCGAGCGAGCAGCGGGTCCGGCACACGTACACGCTTCAGCTGCCCGACGCGGCGGGGCTGGCCGGTCTGATGCGTGCGATGCGGGACGTGCCGGGTGTCTTCGACGTACGCCGCGCGCACCCCGAACCTGCCTCCTGACAGCACCGGCCGGGCCCCGGCGGGGACGCGCCGAAACGGCGCCCCGTAACTGAGGCACGCCCTCCTCTTTCGGGTGGGGATGAAGCGCGCCGCCCTCATACATATGCCGCGCGCTGGTAGCGGTGGTCCATGCTGCTCACCTCCCGCCGGCTGCGCGCCGCCCTGCTGGCCACCGCGTCGGCCACCCTCGTCGCGGCGACGCTCCCCGCCGCCGCCCCGGAACCCCTCGGTATCGGCGATCCGCTCTTTCCGCACCTGGGCAACCCCGGGTACGACGTCCTCTCCTACGACATCGGTCTCACCTACCGCGGCGACAACACCGAGCCGCTGGACGCGATCACCAGGATCGACGCTCGCGCGACCACGCGGCTGGAGCGGATCAACCTCGACTTCACCCATGGCGTCGTCCGCTCCGTCGAGGTCGACGGCGCGCGTGCCGACCACGCGACCGCCGGGGAAGACCTGGTGGTCACACCGCGCGAGCCCGTCGAGGCGGGCTCGCCCGTACGCGTCACGGTCACCCACACCAGCGACCCGACGGGCGGCAAGGGCGGCTGGGTGCGGACCGACGACGGCCTCGTGATGGCCAACCAGGCGAACGCCGCGCACCGTGTCTTCCCCGGCAACGACCACCCCGCCGACAAAGCCGTGTTCACCTTCCGTGTCACCGCCCCCGGCAAGCTCACCGCCGTGGCCAACGGACTGCCGGAGGCGAAGATCCGCCGCGGCGACACCACCACCTGGACGTACCGCACCCGCCACCCCATGGCCACCGAGCTGGCGCAGGTCTCCATCGGCGACTCGGCCGTGCTGCACCGGAAGGGGCCGCGCGGACTGCCCGTGCGCGACGTGGTCCCGGCGGCCGACCGCGCGAAGCTGGAGCCGTGGCTGGCGAAGACGCCGGGGCAGTTGGAGTGGATGGAGCGGCAGGTCGGGCCGTATCCGTTCGAGACGTACGGCCTGCTGATCGCCGCCGCCCAGACCGGCTTCGAGCTGGAGACGCAGACGCTCTCGCTCTTCGAGCGTTCGCTGTTCACCCGGCCCGAGTTCCCGGAGTGGTACGTCGACTCGCTCATGGTCCACGAGCTGGCGCACCAGTGGTTCGGCGACAGCGTCTCGCCCCGCGCGTGGTCGGACCTCTGGCTCAACGAGGGGCACGCGAGCTGGTACGAGGCCCTGTACGCGCAGGAGCACGCCGACAAGCCGCTGGACAAGCGCATGCGCGAGGCGTACCGGCAGTCCGACGGCTGGCGCGCGGCGGGCGGTCCGCCGGCCGCGCCGAAGGCGCCCGAGCCGGGCAAGCAGCTCAGCCTCTTCCGGCCGGTGGTCTACGACGGCAGCGCGCTGGTGCTCTACGCGCTGCGCCAGGAGATCGGCGCGGGGGAGTTCCAGCGGCTGGAGCGGGACTGGGTGCGCGACCACCGGGACAAGACGGCGAGCACGGCGGACTTCACGCGGCTGGCGTCCGAGATCGCGGGGCGTGACCTGTCGGACTTCTTCCAGGCGTGGCTGTACGGGCCGACGACGCCGCCGATGCCGGGGCACCCGGACTGGAAGAGCGCGGCGGCGAAGTAGGGCGGGAAACCCATATGACGGTCCCGGCGGTGACGTGCCACCATCAAGGGGTCGGCGGCGCCGCCGACCGGGATTCCGGGACGGGGGCGCCGGGCCCGTGGCGCCGGGAATCAATCCGGATCGTTACGCGTTGTGACCGATGTGGGTGGGCAGCCTTCTGTCCACCACCCGAACACTCTCTTCGACGTAAGGATCCAATGACCTCCTCTTCTTCCCCTTCCCAGGATGAGCAGATCGCCGCGGACCCCCGCACGGACAGCCTTCGGGCCGATGCCCTGATGGAAGAGGACGTCGCCTGGAGCCAAGAGATCGACGAACAGCGGGACGGCGACCAGTTCGAGCGTTCCGACCGCGCGGCGCTACGGCGCGTGGTGGGCCTCTCCACCGAGCTCGAAGACGTCACCGAGGTCGAGTACCGGCAGCTGCGCCTGGAGCGTGTGGTGCTCGTCGGCGTCTGGGTCACGGGGACCGTGCAGGAAGCCGAGAATTCGCTCGCCGAGCTGGCGGCGCTGGCCGAGACGGCCGGCGCGCTGGTCCTGGACGGTGTCATTCAGCGGCGTGACAAGCCCGACCCGGCCACCTACATCGGCTCGGGCAAGGCCCGCGAGCTGTACGACCTGGTGCTGGAGACCGGCGCGGACACGGTTGTCTGCGACGGTGAGCTGAGCCCCGGCCAGCTCATCCATCTTGAGGATGTCGTCAAGGTCAAGGTCGTGGACCGTACGGCCCTGATCCTGGACATCTTCGCCCAGCACGCCAAGTCCCGAGAGGGCAAGGCGCAGGTCGCGCTGGCCCAGATGCAGTACATGCTGCCGAGGCTGCGCGGCTGGGGTCAGTCGCTGTCCCGGCAGATGGGTGGCGGCGGCGGTGGCGGTATGGCCACGCGTGGTCCCGGTGAGACCAAGATCGAGACGGACCGGCGGCGGATCCGCGAGAAGATGGCGAAGATGCGCCGGGAGATCGCGGAGATGAAGACGGGCCGCGAGATCAAGCGGCAGGAGCGCAGGCGCCACCGGGTGCCGTCGGTCGCGATCGCCGGATATACGAACGCGGGCAAGTCCTCGCTGCTCAACCGCCTCACCGGCGCGGGCGTCCTGGTGGAGAACGCGCTGTTCGCCACCCTGGATCCGACCGTGCGCCGGGCCGAGACGCCGAGCGGCAGGATCTACACGCTGGCCGACACCGTCGGGTTCGTCCGGCATCTGCCGCACCACCTCGTGGAGGCGTTCCGCTCGACCATGGAGGAGGTCGGAGACTCCGATCTGATCCTGCATGTGGTCGACGGCGCGCACCCCGCGCCGGAGGAGCAGCTGGCCGCCGTGCGTGAGGTGATCCGTGACGTGGGCGCTGTCGACGTACGCGAGATCGTGGTGATCAACAAGGCCGACGCGGCGGACCCGGAGGTCCTCCAGCGGCTGCTGCGGATGGAGCGGCACGCGATCGCCGTGTCGGCGCGTACCGGCGCCGGGATGAGCGAGCTGCTGGCGCTGATCGACAGCGAGCTGCCCAGGCCGGAGATCACCGTCGAGGCCCTGGTGCCGTACACCGACGGCGGTCTGGTCTCACGGGTGCACGCCGAGGGTGAGGTGCTGTCCGAGGAGCACACCCCGGAGGGCACGATGCTGAAGGCACAGGTCCACGAGGAACTGGCCGCGGCGCTCGCCGCGTACGTGCCGGTTCCCGCGATCGGCTGACGCAGGCCGTAACGACGGAAGGCCCGCCCCCTCCTCGCGAGGGCGCGGGCCTTCCGCCGTTGACACGGGCGGGCCTACCGGCCCGCGAACTTGTCGCTCATCATCGTGTAGAGCTGCTCGGCGCCCTCACCGAGCCGGGGTCCGGCCAGCCAGCCCGAAGTGACCGGGCCGATCGAGGTGTTGGAGACCAGCACCGAGTCGCCGTCGGGTCCGGCCGCGAACCAGCCGCCGCCGGAGGAACCACCGGTCATCGTGCATCCGATGCGCCACATCGTGGGCGTACCGGTGGCGATGGAGAGCCGGCCGGCGTTGTCGACGCACTTGTGCATGATCAGCCCGTCGTACGGCGGGGCCGCGGGGTAACCCCACGCGCCCAGGCTGCCGATGGTGCTCGCCTCGGGGGCGTCGAAGTCGACGTCCAGGGCCGCGCCGACGGTCTCCTCCAGCGACTTGCCGCCGTTCTCCGGGGTGACGTGCATGACCGAGTAGTCGTACGCCGCTCCGTCGCCGCCGTTCGGACCGCCGTCGTTGATCCACTCGTTGGAGGTCGCGACCCAGTCGGCCCAGTACTGCCCGTACGGGGCGATCTCCTGCGGCTGCGCGTTCTGGAGCGCGTCGGCGGACTTCCCCGTGTTGTTGTAGGCGGGGACGAACATGATGTTGCGGTACCAGCCGCCGCCCGCGCCCGCGTGCACGCAGTGGCCCGCGGTCCACACGAGGTTGGACCTGCCCGGGTTCTTCGGGTCCTTGACGACGGTGGCCGAGCAGACCATCGAGCCCTCGGGGGAGTCGAAGAAGACCTTGCCGACGGGCGCCGCGTGGTCGGTGTACGGCGTCTTCTCCGGCTCGGCCTGGACCGGCCGGGGCTCGGGGTCGGTGACGTCCTGGTCGCCGGAGATGTCACCGACGGCGAGGGTCTTCGTCGGCGACTTCGCCGTCTTCATCCGCTCGGGCTTCCACAGGTCCTCGATGACCGGGTTGACGAAGTCCTTGGCGCCGCGCAGCCACTTGTCCTTGTCCCAGTTCTTCCACTCACCGTCCTTCCACTTCTCCGGGTCGACACCGTGCTCCTTGAGCCGGTCGGCCAGATCCGCGGGTATCTCCGGACCTCCCGCGTCGGCGGCGGGAGTCGAGGCGGCGGCCTTGTCCGCCGCCTTGTCGTCGCTGCCGCCGCCGCAGGCGGTGGCCGTCAGTGCGAGGGCCGCGGCGAGGCTGGTCGCGGCCAGCAACGGACGTATGGATCGCATGAGAACGTTCCCCCTGAAAATCTTGAGTCACTTGCCATGAACGTGTCACGCGCAGGGGTGGTCCTGAGTCGGGACCGCCCTGCGCCGCGCACCCCTGTTCCGCGGGCCGATTCCGGGCCCGCGGAACAGGGGGCACGAGGATAGGCGTACGGTCCGCCGTCGGCCGCACCGGGCAGATGCGGCGGACGGCTCACCGGCCTACCGGTCCGCCGGGTCCTACTGGCCGGCGTACTTCTCGCTGACCGCCTCGTAGATGCCCTTGGCCTCGTCACCGAGTCGCGGGCCCGCCAGCCAGCCCGCGGTCACCGGGCCGATCGAGGTGTTCGAGACCAGGGCGGGCTTGCCGTCCGGGCCGTCGGCGATCCAGCCGCCCCCGGACGAACCGCCGGTCATCGTGCATCCGATGCGGTGCATCGTCGGGTCCTGGGCGTTGACGGACAGCCGGCCCGGCTTGTCGGCGCACTGGTAGAGCTTCTGGCCGTCGAACGGCGGCGCCGCCGGATAGCCGGTCGCCGTCATCGAGTCGATCTCCGGCGTGGCCGGTGCGTTGAAGTCGACCGGCAGCGCCGCGCCGACGGTCTCCTCCAGCGACTTGCCGTCACTGCCCTTCTCCGGCGTCACATGGATCACCGCGAAGTCGAAGGGAGCGCCCAGGCCACCCGTCGGCGCCCCTTCCGAGATCCACTCCTCGGAGGTCTGCGCCCACTTGCCCCACCAGATGCCGTGCGGGGCGATCTCCTCCTTGGCGGCGGTCTCCAACTCCGATATCGGCAGGTCGCTGTTGTTGTACGACGGGACGAAGGCGATATTCCGGTACCAGCCGCCGCTCTTGCCCGCGTGCACGCAATGGCCCGCCGTCCACACCATGTTGGACTTACCGGGGTTGGCGGGGTCCTGCACCACGGTGGCCGAGCAGACCATCGAGCCCTCGGGACCGTCGAAGAAGAGCTTGCCCGCCTCGGGTACGTCCCCGTCGTACGGCGCGCTCACCGCCGTCGCCTCCACCGGCTGCGGAGTCGGGTCGGTGACGCCGGCGTCACCGGAGATGTCCTGCTCCTCCACCGGCTTGTCGGGCTCCTCGGCCTCCCGCATCCGGTCGGGGTCCCAGAGTCCCTCGATGATCGGATTGACGTAGTCCCGTGCCTCACGGAGCCACTTGTCCTTGTCCCAGTTCTTCCACTCGCCGTCCCGCCACTTGTCCAGGTCGATCCCGCGCTCCTTGAGGCGCTCCTGGAGATCGGCCGGGATGGTGATCTTGTCGCCGGAGGACTCGCCGGTCGAACCACTGGGCTTGTCGGCCGAGTTCGTGTCCTCGGTGGGGCCGCAGGCGGTGGCCGTCAGAGCCAGGGCCGCCGCGAACGAGGCGATCGCGACGGCGGAAGAGCTTCTACGCCGCGCGCTCCTCCCACGGCGAGTGGTGAACGGTGGGCGAATGGCTCGCATGTCGGGATCCCCCTGGGACTTCGGAACTGTTCTGAACTGACGGATCAACCGGGTTGAACCGGACGGATCGGCCCGGTCATGGCGACCTGAGCCGGAAGTCGGCCCCCACTATGCCGGTGCCGTTGGGGACGGCCGACGGCAGGGGCACGGTTCCGCCGGTGAAGGATCTTCCGATCGGCCGTGATCCCGGCAGCCTCCCGTCGTTGGTACCTACGGGGGACTCGGCGCCGGCGTTCATCACACCCACCCGCGGCGCTCGACCCGCCGCGTCGACGTGTGACGTAACCGTTCCCGCGGGAGGACCGACAGCCGTGGCCGTGACCGAACTTCCTTCGCCGGTACCGCTCGTCGCCCCCGTCGGTGACCCCTCCCACCGGTCCGGGGACCACCGCCGTGACGACCACCGGAAAGACCACCGGTCAGCGACCACACCGGCTCCCTGACCCGGCCCCCACACAAGGAAGCCCTCCCTTGAACTACTCCACCCCCACATCCGACGCGCCCGAGATCCTCGGTCGCTCCTTCACCCAGGACCTCGGACCGGGCGACCCGCATGCCCAGGCGACGGTCGCGCCCGTGACGATCGGCGTGGCCACGCTGCCCCGCCAACTGCCGCCGGGCGACCGGGCGGACGCGGACGCCCGCACACCGGGCACGCGTCCCACGGACCCCGCCACCGACCTGACGGCGGCCGACCTGCCGGACCACCCCGACCATCTCGACGACCCGGATCCGCGACGGGCCGCCGACGCCGCGACCGTCGAGAATCTGCTGCGGTGCTGGATCAGGGAGAGCGACGTCCCCCGGCCGGAGGGGAACACCCTCAGAATCCCGCTCGACGCGAGCGGCACCGCCCTCCTGGTCCCTGTGCGCTACTGGTCGGCCACCGGCTGGCACCGCTTCGGAATGCCCCTCCTGGAGAGCGCGGGACCGCGCTCCACCCCCGCCGACGCCGTCACCGTCGCCGCCCTCCTCGGCCGCGAGTCGGGTCACAGCCAAGGCACCGAACTGGTCGCGAGGGTCGCCGACTCCGCCCGTCGTACGGCCGACTTCCTCACCAACCGCCGGGCGAACCCCGACCCCGTCGGCACCGACCTCTTCCTCACCGCCGAACAGTCGCTCCTCCTCGGTCATCCGCTCCATCCCACCCCCAAGAGCCGCGAAGGGCTCTCCGACACCGAGCACCGTCACTTCTCGCCCGAACTGCGTGGCTCCTTCCCCCTCCACTGGATGGCCGTCGACCGGTCCGTGCTCGCCACCGACTCGGCCTGGACCGAACAGGGCCGCGCCGTACACGCGGATCAGCTGACCACCCGGCTCGCGGGAGACCTGACACTCCCCGACCACACCGTCCCGCTGCCGCTCCACCCGTGGCAGGCACGCGAGTTGGCGCAGCGCCCCGAAGTACGCGCGCTCCTCGACGCCGGCCTGCTCCACGACCTCGGGCCGCACGGCGCCCCCTGGTACCCCACCTCCTCCGTCCGGACGGTGCACCGGACCGGCGCCCCCGCCATGCTCAAGCTGTCCCTCGGCGTACGCATCACCAACTCCCGCCGCGAGAACCTCCGTAAGGAACTCCACCGCGGCGTCGAGGTCCACCGGCTGCTGCGCGGCGGCCTCGCCCAGCAGTGGCGTACCGCGCATCCCGGCTTCGACATCGTGCGCGACCCGGCCTGGCTCGCCGTCGACACTCCCGGCGGCGAACCCGTCGCCGGGCTCGACGTGATGCTGCGCCACAACCCGTTCCGCCCCGACAACGACGCCGTCTGCGTCGCCGGACTCGTCACCCCGCGCCCCTGGCCCGGCCGCGCGGACACCCACTCGCGCCTCGCCGACATCGTGACGTGCCTCGTCGCCCGCACCGGTCGGCCCGCCGGCGCGGTCGCCGCCGAGTGGTTCCTCCGCTACCTCGACCACGTCGTACGCCCGGTGCTCTGGCTCGACGCCATGGCGGGGGTCGCCCTGGAGGCCCACCAGCAGAACACCCTGGTGGTGCTCGACCCCGACGGCTGGCCCGTCGGCGGACGCTACCGGGACAATCAGGGCTACTACTTCCGCGAATCCCGCCGCGCCGCGCTCGATCGCCGCCTCCCCGGCATCGGAGCGGTGAGCGACACCTTCGTCCCCGACGACATCACCGACGAGCGCTTCGCCTACTACCTCGCCATCAACAACGTCTTCGGTCTGATCGGGGCGTTCGGCTCCCAACGCCTCGCCGACGAACGCGTACTCATCGCGGCCTTCCGCCGCTTCCTCACCAGGGACGTGGCGCTCGGCTCACCCCTCCCGGGCCAACTCCTGGAGGCGACCACGCTGCGCTGCAAGGCCAACATGCTCACCCGGCTGCACGGGCTGGACGAACTCGTCGGCCCGGTCGACACCCAGTCCGTCTACATCACCATCGCCAACCCCCTTCGCCACTGATCCGTACGCGCCCCCGTCCGAACCGCCGAGAGGAGACCGTCACCATGCCTCCTACCGACGCGGGCACCGGCAGCGGTACGAGCACCGGAACCGGCCCGGGACCGCACCTGGCCGGGGGCGCCGAGGACACACTCGACCTGCGACTGACCGAGGAACTCGTCGCGCTGCTCGGCGCCGGTGAGCCGGTGGCGGCCGGGACACGGCCGCCGGGCGGCGCGGGTGAGTCCGCCCTCCTCGATTTCCCCGCCAGGTGGGGCGCGGCCGGCACGTCCGTCGGCGTCTTCCAGCTCGTGCCCGTACGCGTGGAGCGCGACCTGACCCTCATCAGCCGCTGGATGAACGATCCGGCCGTCGCCGCCTTCTGGGAACTGGCCGGCCCCGAGGACGTCACCGCCGGCCATCTGCGCGCCCAACTGCGCGGCGACGGACGCAGCGTCCCGTGCCTGGGCGTGCTCGACGGTGTCCCCATGAGCTATTGGGAGCTCTACCGCGCCGATCTCGATCCTCTTGCCCGCCATTACCCCGCCCGTCCTCATGACACCGGACTCCATCTCCTCGTCGGGGGTGTGGCCGACCGCGGCCGTGGTGTCGGCACCACTCTGCTCAGAGCCGTCTCCGAACTCGTTCTGGACCACCGGCCGCACTGCGGCCGGGTCATCGCCGAACCGGACCTGCGCAACACCCCCTCCGTCTCCGCCTTCCTCAGCGCCGGCTTCCGCTTCGCCGCGGAACTCGACCTCCCCGCCAAAAGAGCCGCCCTCATGATCCGCGAACGAGCCCTGCGAGACCTGCTGTGAACGACCCGCTGCTTTCCATACACCGCACGACCCACATCGGTTCCGTCCCGAGGAGTCCCTTTGCCGACATCCCCGACCACACGCGCTTCCGCCACCGGCAGCGGTCCCACCACCACCAACAGCCCCCGAGCCGACACTCCCGACCCCGACCTCGGCCCCGATGAAGGCCCGGGTGACCCGCACCCCGCCCGCCTGTTCACCCCGCCCGAGCTGACCCCGCGGCTCTGGGCCGGAGCCGCCGCCCGCCTCCTCGCGAAACTCCTCGGCGAATTCGCGTACGAGGAGATCATCGCCCCCGTCGCACAGGCCGGCTCCAACGGCGCGGCGCCCGGCCGCTACACGCTCGCGCTCGACGACGGCACCCCCCTCACCTTCGCGGCCCGACGCGGCGCGTACGGCGCCTGGCGCGTCGACCCCCACTCCGTCGAGTACGCCGGAGAACCGTTCCGGGACCCCCTCCGCTTCCTCGTACTCGCGCGCCGCCTACTGGCGATCGACGGCGCCACCCTCGGCCATCTGGTCCGCGAACTGAACGCCACCCTCGTCGCCGACGCCAGAATCGACGGCACCGCGCTCACCGCGGGGCAGCTCGCCGACCTCGACTACGCCGACCTCGAAGGCCACCAGACCGGCCACCCCTGGCTCATACTCAACAAGGGCCGCATAGGCTTCTCCGCCGTCGACTCCACCCGCTGGGCGCCCGAGTCCCGCACGCCCTCCCGGCTCCCCTGGCTGGCGGTCAGCACCACCCTCGCCGCCTACCGGGGCGTCCCCTCCCTCGCCTCTCCCGAGCAGCTCTACGGCTCCGAACTCGACCCCGCCACCCGCGAGGCCTTCGCCTCCGAGCTCCGCTCACGCGGCCTCGACCCGGACGCGTACCTCTATCTCCCCGTACACCCCTGGCAGTGGGACGAGGTGCTGCTGCCCCTCTACGCCGCCGAGATCGCCACCGGCGCGATCGTCCCGCTCCCCACCGACGGCGATGTCAGACTGCCGCAGCAGTCCATCCGTACCTTCCTCAACACCACCCGGCCCGACCGCCACACGGTGAAACTCCCCCTGTCCATCCTCAACACCCTCGTCTGGCGCGGCCTGCCCACCGAACGCACGCTCGCCGCCCCGGCTGTCACCGCCTGGATGCACGGGCTGTACGAGTCGGACCCCTTCCTCCGCGACGAATGCGGAGTGATCCTGCTCGGAGAGGTGGCGTCGGTGACCGTGACCCACCCCCTCTACGACCACCTCCCCGAGGTCCCGTACCAGTACAAGGAGCTCCTCGGCGCGATCTGGCGCGAACCCCTCCCGTCCCGGCTCGCCC
Source organism: Streptomyces sp. NPDC006643 (assembly GCF_042870175.1). Taxonomy (NCBI): domain Bacteria; kingdom Bacillati; phylum Actinomycetota; class Actinomycetes; order Kitasatosporales; family Streptomycetaceae; genus Streptomyces; species Streptomyces sp. NPDC006643. The sequence goes on from NZ_JBIAHA010000013.1 coordinate 68,437, forward strand.
CCGGCGAACGCGCCCGGACCCTCGCGTCGCTCCTGCACACCGATCCACTGGGCCGCTCCTTCACCGCCGAGCTGGTGGAACGGTCCGGGCTCCCCGCCGAGGTCTGGCTCCGCCGCCTCTTCGCCGCGCTGCTGCCGGCTCTGCTGCGCTTCCTCTACCGCTACGGCACCGTCTTCTCACCGCACGGCGAGAACGCCGTCGTCGTCTTCGACGACAGCGACGTCCCCGTCCGCCTCGCGATCAAGGACTTCGTGGACGACGTGAACATCAGCGCCCGGCCGCTGCCGGAGCACGAGACGATGCCGCGGGAGGTCAGGGACACCCTCCTTACCGAAGAGCCGTCCTTCCTCACCCAGTTCATCCACTCCGGGCTCTTCGTCGGCGTCTTCCGCTTCCTCGCACCGCTGTGCCAGGAACAACTGGCTGTCCCCGAGCGGACGTTCTGGTCACTCGTACGGGCCGAAATCCTGCGCCACCACGCCCGGTTCCCCGAACTCAAGGACCGCTTCGAGACGTTCGACCTGCTCACACCCCGTATCGCGCGCCTCTGTCTCAACCGCAACCGGCTGCATCTCGACGGATACCGCGACCGCGCCGACCGCCCGCACGCCGCCGTGCACGGCACGGTGCCCAATCCGCTCGCCCTCCCGGCGGGCGGTGCGCACGGGACGTGATCGCTGTTGTCAGTGGTGAGCCGTAGGGTGGTCGGGCTATGACGAAGCCATCTCTCTCCGAGCTCCTCCATGCCGCCGTCACCGCTGTCGGCGGTGTGGAACGCCCAGGCCAGGTCACCATGGCCGAGGCCGTCGCGGAGGTCATCGACGACAACTCCCATCTGCTCGTGCAGGCCGGCACCGGCACCGGAAAGTCACTCGGCTATCTGGTGCCCGCGCTGGCGCACGGCGAGCGTGTCGTGGTGGCCACCGCGACCCTGGCCCTCCAGCGGCAGCTCGTGGAGCGCGACCTTCCGCGCACGGTCGACGCGCTGAGCCCCCTGCTGCGGCGGCGGCCCGAGTACGCCATGCTCAAGGGCCGCTCCAACTACCTCTGTCTGCACCGGCTCAACGAGGGTGTGCCGCAGGAGGAGGAAGACGGGCTCTTCGACCAGTTCGAGGCGGCGGCGCCCACGAGCAAGCTCGGCCAGGATCTGCTGAGGATGCGCGACTGGGCGGACGAGACGGAGACCGGCGACCGGGACAATCTCACGCCGGGTGTCTCCGACCGGGCGTGGGCGCAGATCTCCGTGTCGTCCCGCGAGTGTCTGGGCGCGACGAAGTGTGCCTACGGCGCCGAGTGCTTCGCCGAGATGGCACGCGAGCGGGCCAAGCTCGCCGACGTCGTGATCACCAACCACGCGCTCCTGGCGATCGACGCGATCGAGGGAGCCCCCGTCGTCCCGCAGCACGAGGTGCTGATCGTCGACGAGGCCCATGAGCTGGTGTCGCGGGTCACCGGGGTCGCCACCGGGGAGCTCACGCCCGGCCAGGTCAACCGCGCGGTGCGCCGCGCGGCCAAGCTGGTCAACGAGAAGGCGGCCGACTCGCTCCAGACGGCCGCCGAGACATTCGAGCGGCTGATGGAGCTGGCCCTCCCCGGCCGCCTCGAAGAGATCCCCGAGGACCTCGGCTACGCGCTGATGGCACTGCGTGACGCCTCGCGCACGGTGATCTCGGCGATGGGCGCCACCCGGGACAAGTCCGTGCAGGACGAGGACGCCGTACGCAAGCAGGCTCTCGCGTCCGTCGAGTCCATCCACAGCGTCGCCGAGCGGATCGCCAACGGCAGCGAGTGGGACGTGGTCTGGTACGAGCGCCACGACCGGTTCGGCGCGTCGCTGCGGGTCGCTCCGCTCTCCGTGTCGGGCCTGTTGCGGGAGAAGCTCTTCAGCGAGCGCTCGGTGGTCCTGACCTCCGCCACGCTCAAGCTCGGCGGTGACTTCAACGGCGTCGGCGCGTCGCTCGGCCTGGCCCCGGAGGGGACGGAGGGGGAGGACGTCCCGCAGTGGAAGGGCATCGACGTCGGCTCGCCCTTCGACTACCCCAAGCAGGGAATTCTCTATGTCGCGCGGCATCTCTCGCCGCCCGGCCGGGAGGGTTCGCGCGGCGACATGATGGACGAGCTGGCGGAACTGGTCGAGGCGGCGGGCGGCCGTACGCTCGGACTGTTCTCCTCGATGCGGGCCGCACAGGCCGCCGCCGAGGAACTGCGCGGCAGACTCGACAATCCGATCCTGCTCCAAGGCGAGGAAACCCTCGGTGAGTTGATCAAGGCTTTCGCGGCCGACCCGGCGACGTGTCTGTTCGGCACGCTCTCGCTCTGGCAGGGCGTGGACGTCCCCGGGCCGAGTTCACAGCTGGTGGTGATGGACCGGATTCCGTTCCCGCGTCCCGACGACCCGTTGATGAGCGCCCGCCAGAAGGCGGTGGAGCAGGCCGGTGGCAACGGCTTCATGGCCGTGGCCGCCACGCACGCCGCCCTGCTGATGGCCCAGGGCGCCGGCCGGCTGGTGCGGGCCTCGGGGGACCGCGGTGTCGTGGCCGTACTGGATCCGCGGCTGGCGAACGCGCGGTACGGCAGCTATCTGCGGGCCTCGATGCCCGATTTCTGGTACACGACGGACCGCAATCAGGCCCGTCGCTCGCTGGCCGCGATCGACGCGCGGGCCAAGTCGGAGGGTCAGTAGGCCAATTCCGGGCCCGGCCCGCCGTCGGGCGCCCGGCTCACCGTCGGGCGCGCGGCGGGCCCTTGGCGAGCGCGTGGCGGGCACAGCGAGGCCCCGGGACCGGCGCAGTAGGTCCCGGGGCCGGCCTGATGCCGGCGAGCCCTCACACCCGCCGCAGGACCGCCACAACCTTGCCGAGGATCGTCGCGTCGTCGCCGGGAATCGGCTGGTACGCCGCGTTGTGCGGGAGCAGCCACACATGGCCGTCCTCGCGCCTGAAGCGCTTGACGGTGGCTTCGCCGTCCAGCATCGCGGCGACGATGTCCCCGTTCTCCGCGACCGGCTGGCGGCGGACGGTCACCCAGTCGCCGTCGCAGATGGCCGCCTCGATCATCGAGTCTCCGACGACCTTGAGGACGAACAGCTCGCCGTCACCGACCAGTTGGCGGGGGAGGGGGAACACGTCCTCGACGGACTCCTCGGCGAGGATCGGTCCGCCCGCCGCGATCCGGCCGACCAACGGCACGTACGACGCGGCGGGTTTGCCGGTCGTGTCCGTCTGCTGGGTGCTGGGCTGGTCGGAGCCCCGGACCTCGTAGGCCCTGGGCCGGTGCGGATCCCTGCGCAGGAATCCCTTGCGCTCCAGAGCCATCAACTGATGGGCGACGGAGGAGGTGCTGGACAGGCCGACGGCCTGGCCGATCTCGCGCATCGACGGCGGATATCCCCGCCGCTGCACCGAGTCGCGGATGACTTCGATGACCCGCCGCTGCCGGTCCGTGAGACCGGAGCTGTCCGCCCGGATTCCAGGAGGTCGGCCGGGCAGCGAGCGAGTGGGCTTTACGCCCTCCGGATTCGTGGCTGCGTCATTCATGGCATGCACCGGCTCGACTCGGCTCTGGGAGCGGTCCTGGGCGGTAATGGTGGCGCTGTCTGCGGTAGTGGTCACATCGGCCCCTCTCGAAATGTTCTCCCTAGCTGGACAACGGTAGTTGCTTTCGAAAGGTTGCGCCAAACACACGTTCGAGTGAAAATCCCCGGAAGCGCTGACGTGGCAATATCCGGGGTGTATGTGGCGCGTATTCGGCGCCCTCCGCGCGGGTTGTCCCGCGCTCATCCACGGGCCGTCCACGGCTCATTGCGGAAATCCTCACCGCCGTCACGGCCGGGCCGACAGCGCCCAGTCTCTCATCGGGCGGCCCGGAATCGCGGTACGTTCCGGGCTCCCGTACTCTCGTGCCGGACCGCCTCCCACCGTCGCCCCGCGCGGCCCCGCGCGGCCCCGCGCCCGGCGCCGTACGGCCGTCGATCCGCCGCCCACCGCGACACGCGCGACCGCTCCGAAGCGTGCGCCGACCCCACATGTAGTGGTTGGATTGGCTCAGTCGCCCAGAAGTAGTGGTCCCGGGTCTTTCCTGCCGGAGGCCATCGCCTATGCTGGAGACTGCTTCGCAGGGCCCGTCCAGGGCCCGTCGAGGCTTCTCAGTCGTGCTGTGAAGGAGGGTCGGAAGCCATGCACTGTCCCTTCTGCAGGCATCCCGACAGCCGTGTCGTCGACAGTCGCACCACCGACGACGGGACGTCCATCCGACGCCGCCGTCAGTGCCCCGACTGCTCCCGCCGTTTCACAACGGTGGAGACCGCCTCGCTGATGGTGATCAAGCGCAGCGGAGTCACGGAACCTTTCAGCCGTACCAAGGTCATCTCCGGTGTGCGCAAGGCATGCCAGGGACGACCGGTCACCGAGGACGCTCTCGCCCAACTCGGCCAGCGGGTCGAGGAAGCGCTGCGCGCCACCGGCAGCGCCGAACTGACCACCCACGATGTAGGGCTGGCCATACTCGGCCCCTTGCAGGAGCTCGACCTCGTCGCGTACCTGCGCTTCGCATCCGTATACAGGGCGTTCGACTCGCCCGAAGACTTCGAGGCCGCCGTGGCGGAGCTGCGTACGCGGCCTCCTACTGAGGAAGGCGGGCCCGGCGCGACCCCCTCGGTCCCCGAACCCGTCACCGCTGCCGACTGACCGCACCGCGGTACCGGCACCGGCTCACCGTCACCGATGCATGAAGGCTGATGCATGAAGGGTGACGGCCGATCGGTCATCGATCGGTTACCGACCTATCGCGACAGCTCAGCGACCGATCATTGGCGATCGACGCTCCAGCGGCGATGAGACCCGCCACGAGCGCCCGACGCGGCGTGCGTGGCAATGGACACATCACTGTGCCATGGGAAGAACGTGGCACTTCAGGGCGTTTTCGCCTGTATATGGGAGGCGGCATGACAGAGACGGCGAGCGGTCCGACGGCACGAGGTTCCCGGAGCAAGGGAACCAAGGGCGGTAAGGGCCTGCGTATCGAGCGAATCCACACGACCCCCGGCGTGCATCCGTACGACGAGGTGGTCTGGGAGCGCCGGGACGTCGTCATGACCAACTGGCGCGACGGCTCGGTCAACTTCGACCAGCGTGGCGTCGAGTTCCCCGGCTTCTGGTCGGTGAACGCGGTCAACATCGTCACCAGCAAGTACTTCCGCGGGGCCGTCGGCACGCCGCAGCGCGAGACGAGCCTCAAGCAGCTCATCGACCGGATCGTGAAGACGTACCGGAAGTCGGGCGAGGAGAACGCGTACTTCGCCTCGCCGGCGGACGCGGAGATCTTCGAACACGAGCTGGCGTACGCCCTCCTGCACCAGATCTTCAGCTTCAACTCGCCGGTGTGGTTCAACGTGGGCACGCCGCAGCCCCAGCAGGTCTCGGCCTGCTTCATCCTGGCCGTCGACGACTCCATGGAGTCGATCCTCGACTGGTACAAGGAAGAGGGCATGATCTTCAAGGGCGGCTCCGGCGCCGGCCTGAACCTCTCGCGGATCCGTTCCTCCAAGGAACTGCTCTCCTCCGGCGGCAACGCCTCGGGCCCCGTCTCCTTCATGCGCGGTGCCGACGCCTCCGCCGGGACGATCAAGTCCGGCGGTGCCACGCGCCGTGCGGCCAAGATGGTCATCCTCGACGTCGACCACCCCGACATCGAGAACTTCATCGAGACCAAGGTGAAGGAAGAGGAGAAGATCCGCGCGCTTCGTGACGCGGGCTTCGACATGGACCTGGGCGGCGACGACATCACGTCCGTCCAGTACCAGAACGCCAACAACTCGGTCCGGGTGAACGACGAGTTCATGAAGGCCGTCGAATCCGGCGGCAAGTTCGGGCTGCGCGCCCGGATGACCGGCGACGTCATCGAAGAGGTCGAGGCGAAGTCCCTCTTCCGTAAGATGGCCGAGGCCGCGTGGGCCTGTGCCGACCCCGGCATTCAGTACGACGACACGATCAACCAGTGGCACACCTGCCCGGAATCCGGCCGGATCAACGGCTCGAACCCGTGCAGCGAGTACATGCACCTGGACAACACGTCGTGCAATCTGGCCTCGCTGAACCTCATGAAGTTCCTCAAGGACGACGACAAGGGAAACCAGTCGTTCGAGATCGACCGTTTCTCCAAGGTCGTCGAACTCGTCATCACGGCGATGGACATCTCCATCTGCTTCGCCGACTTCCCGACGCAGAAGATCGGCGAGAACACCCGCGCCTTCCGTCAGTTGGGCATCGGCTACGCCAACCTCGGCGCCCTGCTGATGGCGACGGGCCACGCGTACGACAGCGACGGCGGGCGCGCCCTCGCAGGCGCCATCACCTCGCTGATGACGAGCACGTCGTACAAGCGCTCCGCCGAACTGGCGGCGGTCGTCGGCCCGTACGACGGCTACGCCCGTAACGCCGAGCCGCACCAGCGCGTCATGAAGCAGCACGCGGACGCCAACAGCGCGGCCGTGCACGTCGACGACCTCGACAGCCCGATCTGGGCCGCGGCCACCGAGGCCTGGCAGGACGTCATCCGTCTCGGCGCCAAGAACGGCTTCCGCAACGCGCAGGCGTCGGTCATCGCACCCACCGGCACCATCGGTCTCGCGATGTCCTGCGACACCACCGGCCTCGAACCCGACCTCGCGCTGGTCAAGTTCAAGAAGCTGGTCGGCGGCGGTTCGATGCAGATCGTCAACGGCACCGTGCCGCAGGCCCTGCGCCGCCTGGGCTACCAGGAGGAGCAGATCGAGGCGGTCGTCGCCCACATCGCCGAGAACGGCAACGTGATCGACGCGCCCGGCCTGAAGCCCGAGCACTACTCGGTCTTCGACTGCGCGATGGGCGAGCGGTCCATCTCCGCGATGGGCCACGTCCGGATGATGGCGGCGATCCAGCCGTGGATCTCCGGCGCGCTCTCCAAGACGGTGAACCTGCCGGAGACGGCCACCGTCGAGGACGTCGAAGAGGTCTACTTCAAGGCCTGGAAGCTCGGCGTCAAGGCGCTGGCGATCTACCGCGACAACTGCAAGGTCGGCCAGCCGCTCTCCGCGAAGAAGAAGGAACAGGTCGCGGAGAAGGCCGAGGACACCATCCGCCAGGCGGTGGAGAAGGTCGTCGAGTACCGCCCGGTCCGGATGCGCCTGCCCAAGGGCCGTCCCGGCATCACCACCTCGTTCACGGTGGGCGGCGCCGAGGGTTACATGACGGCGAACTCCTACCCGGACGACGGTCTCGGCGAGGTCTTCCTGAAGATGTCCAAGCAGGGGTCGACCCTCGCGGGCATGATGGACGCCTTCTCGATCGCGGTGTCCGTGGGACTTCAGTACGGCGTCCCGCTGGAGACGTACGTTTCCAAGTTCACCAACATGCGCTTCGAGCCGGCCGGTATGACGGACGACCCGGACGTGCGCCTCGCCCAGTCGATCGTGGACTACATCTTCCGTCGCCTCGCGCTCGACTTCCTACCTTTCGAGACGCGGTCGGCCCTCGGGATCCACTCGGCCGACGAGCGTCAGCGTCACCTGGAGACCGGCTCGTACGAGCCGTCCATGGACGACGAGGAGGGGATGGACGTCGAGAGCCTGGCGCAGTCCGCCCCACGCCATGTGGAGCCGCTGAAGTCGGTGGGTCCGGTCGCGACATCGATCGAGGCGGGGACACCGGCTCCGAAGCAGGCACACACCTCGGCGGAGCTCGTGGAGATGCAGCTCGGCATCAGCGCCGACGCGCCGCTCTGCTTCTCGTGCGGTACGAAGATGCAGCGGGCGGGCTCCTGCTACATCTGCGAGGGCTGCGGATCGACGAGCGGTTGCAGCTGACAACGGGCGGGAGTGAGTCCCGTCCCGGGACGTAGGTCCTGAGCGGAGGGGCGTCGGCAGGTGCCGGCGCCCCTCTCGCGTGGCGTGGGGCGGTCGCGCATGGCGTGCGCCGCGGAGGACGCCCCGTCCGCGATCAGACGGCCCGGTGGGCCGGCCCTGTCAGGCCCCGCCCATCCGCTCGGTGAACTCCTGCGGATCGGCGACGTCGAAGCCTCGCAGTATCGGCCGGAAGTCCCACGTACCCGACTCGTCCCTGGTGAACTCGGCGACCGTCGCCGCCGTCGCCCCGGAGACATCGGCGAAGTCGCTCGCCGTCAGCTCCACGAGACCTTCCATGACCTGGACGGCCGGACGCGATATGTCGGCGAACGCCCGCCGGCCCTCGCGCTGCTGGATGACGACCCCCACCACCACCCGCGCGTAGTCCGAGCCCAGCCGGTCCAGCTCCAGCGTCATCACCTCGTCGGAGCCGAACCCCTGGCCCGTCCGGCTCTCCCTCTCCAGGATGATCGTCCCGTCGGGGGAGCGGCTGTCGAAGTGCACCAGATATGTCGGACGGTCGCTCGGCGCGTCCGAGGTGTACGTCGCGGCGACGATGTCCAAGTCGTGCGGCGGCCGGCCCAGCGGGCTCGGATCCCATTTGAGGGTGACCTCAACCTTCTCGACGCCCCTCTTGAGACTGCTGCTCACCGGTCATCCCCTCCGTGCGTCCAATAGCTCTGTGTACAAGGCTAGTGCGCGGGACCGACAACACACCCCCCGTACCGGTCAGTTGAACGTCTCTTGGCCATGACTCGCCACGTCGCGCGAGCCTGGAACGGGGTGCCGGGAGCGTGACCTGGGCCACGTCCGGCGCCGTACGATGGCGCGGTGCTGGTCAAGTGGATTCGCTGCACGGTGACGGACCGACGTGGTTTCGAACGGGGGCAGCGGAAATGGGCGGGGCTGCTCGGTGAGCCGGGATTCCGGGGACAGGGCGGGGGGTGGAGCAGGGGGCGGCCGGGGGTGGCGCACGTCTTCGCGTTCTGGGAGAGCCGTGCCTTCTACGACTCCTTCATGGCGCGCTCCCACGACCGGCTGGCCGCGGCGCAGTCGGGCACGTTCAGGGACGCCCAGGCCAAGCTCTTCGACTACCGCTTCGATGTGAAGACGGGTTTCGAGCCGAGGTTCACCGACGCGGACGTGGTCCGGATCGCGCACTGCAAGGTCCACGAGGACCGTGTCGAGCACTTCGCGCTGATGCAGGAGAAGGTGTGGAATCCGGCGATGGCCGGCTCGCCGGGGATGGTGCGCGGGGTGTTCGGTGACGCGCCGGGCAACGAGTTCCTGGTGCTCTCGATGTGGCAGTCGGCCGCCGAGCACGGCAAGTACCGGATCGAGCGGGTGGAACGGCTCTCGCTGCGCGCGCAGACCGCCGCGGACGTGGCGGCGCTGGCGGGCGACGTCGTCCAGCTCGAACCGGGCTGGACGGTGTGACCGCGCGCCCGACGGCAGTGCGGACGGCACGCCCGACGGCACGCTGATCGCGCTCCGTACGGCACGACGTACGGAGCGACCTGCGGAGCGACCCCGCGGGGCGACGTACGGCGCGAACGCCGGGGGCCGCCGCATGGACCGCTCCCGCGCGATCTAGGGTCGACCCATGGTGAGACCGCGACGCATTGTCCTCGTCCGGCACGGCGAGTCGGAGGGCAACGCAGACGACACGGTGTACGAACGCCGGCCCGACCATGCCCTGGGGCTCACCGAGACCGGCTGGCGCCAGGCCGAGGAGACGGGCGCGCGGCTGCGCGAGGTGTTCGGCCGCGAGCGCGTGAGCGTGTACGTGTCGCCGTACCGCCGCACCCATGAGACCTTCCGCGCCTTCGGCCTCGACCCGGAGCTGGTGCGGGCCCGCGAGGAGCCCCGGCTGCGCGAACAGGACTGGGGAAACTGGCAGGACCACGAGGACGTACGCCTCCAGAAGGCGTACCGCGACGCCTACGGGCACTTCTTCTACCGCTTCGCCCAGGGCGAGTCCGGCGCCGACGTGTACGACCGGGTCGGTGCCTTCCTGGAGAGCCTCCACCGCAGTTTCGAGGCGCCCGACCATCCCGCGAACGTGCTGCTGATCACCCACGGCCTGACCATGCGGCTCTTCTGCATGCGCTGGTTCCACTGGTCGGTCGCCGAGTTCGAGTCGCTGTCCAACCCCGGCAACGGGGAGTCCCGGACACTGCTCCTCGGTGAGGACGGGCGCTACACGCTGGACCGGCCCTTCGAGCGCTGGCGGACCCCGGAGCCGTACGGCATCACCGGATAGAGTGAGGCAGCGATGACCGCTGACACCACACCCCCTCCGCTCGATCCGCGCTACCGGCGCGCCCTGGCCAGCCTGCGCGGCCTCTCCGTAGGAGACGCGCTCGGTTCACAGTTCTTCGTCCCCGTGAACTATCCGCTGCTGAAGCGGCGCGAAACGCCGCCCGGCCCCTGGCAGTGGACCGACGACGCCGAGATGGCCACCTCGGTCCTGGCCGTCCTCGCCGTTCATGGCCGCGTCGACCAGGACGCGCTCGCCCACTCCTTCGCCACGCACCACGACTTCGACCGCGGCTACGGCCCCGCCGTCAACCGCATGCTCCGGCTGATCCGGGAGGGCGGCGACTGGCGTGAGCTGGCCGCCGGGCTCTTCAACGGCCAGGGTTCCTGGGGCAACGGCGCCGCCATGCGTATCGCGCCGCTCGGTGCCTGGTACGCCGACGACCCCGAGCAGGCCACGCACCAGGCCGAGATCTCCGCGTACACGACGCACCAGCACCGTGAGGCCGTGGCCGGTGCCATGGCGGTGGCCGCCGCGACCGCCATCGCCGCCGGCGAGGCCGGACCGCCCGCCCCGCAGGACCTGCTCGACGGGGTCATCGCGCTCGTGCCCCGCAGCGCCGTGGGAGCCGGGCTGCGCCGGGCGCGCGACATGCTCGACTACGACGACGCCGGTACGGTCGCCGCGGTGCTCGGCAGCGGACGGCGTACGACAGCGCACGACACCGTCCCGTTCGCACTCTGGTCGGCGGCCCGTTCGCTGGGTGACTTCGAGCAGGCCTTCTGGAACACGGCGCAGGTGGGCGGCGACGTCGACACGAACTGCGCCATCGTCGGGGGAGTGGTGGCCTCGGTGAGCACCTCCGCGCCGCCGGCGCGATGGCTGGAGCAGACGGAGGCATTGCCCGACTGGCTGCCGACCGGCCCCCGGTGACGCCCCGGTGACGGCCGGGAGCGACCACGGCGGCCGAGCGGTCGGGGCGTCGCCTTCCTAGGAGGCGCGCCCGCCGCTTCTGTCACGGTCCCGCCACAGACTCGCTCCGGCGGAAGCGCTCCCGCCGCATGGCGCTAGCCTCGCCCCATGCCGCCGCGTTGATCATCGACGGGCGTGCGTCCACGTGAGCCCGGGATCCAGCGCCGACCTGTCGCCGTGCGCCTGGCACCGGGCGGTTGAGGGGGGCTCGTGTCGGACACGCCGTCACATGCGAATGAGAAGAAGGAAACGGCGCCGGGCGCGGATCCGAAGTCGCGTCCAGGTGCCGCTGCCGGGGGGCAGGACATCGAGGACGCCGTGCCGAGCCCGCGCGCCGCGCGGGCGCACACGGAGGCCCCGGCCCGCGCTACCGGGGCGGGGCAGCCGCGCCCCGCGCCGCATCGGCCCCCGCCCGCGCACACCGGACGCCGGCCGCAGGCGCCGGCCGCGCCCCAGTGGCAGCAGTGGCAGCCGGCGCGGCACGAGCCTCCCGTCTGGCTCGGCGAGATCGGCTCCGCCGAGCCCGCGCGTGTCAGCGTCGCCACCCTGTGGTGCGTCGTCGTCACCGGCCTGCTCAGCGCGCTGCTCCTCGGTGACGGGCTCGGGCTCAATCTGCTGATCGTGACCGTGCCCGCCGCGCTCGGCACATACTTCGCCGCGCGTGACGCCGGACGGCGGCTGCGCCCGTGGACCCTGGTCTGGGCCGTGGGCGGGGTCGCGCTGCTCTCCGTCCCCGCCCTGCGCGACGCGGGCTGGCCGACGTTCCTCGCCGTGACGTCCGCGCTGGCGCTCGGCTCGCTCGCCCTGCACGGCTGCCGCACCTGGCTCGGCGTCCTCCTCGGCCCGTTCGGACTGTTCGGCTCGCTCGGCACCGGCCTGTTCTGGGGCGTCCGGGGCGTGCGCGAGCGCGCCGAGGGTTCGCGCGGCCGATGGGCCCCCGTTGTCCGTACGGCGGCGGTCGCCCTCGTCCTGCTCATCGTCTTCGGAGCGCTCTTCGCGAGCGCCGACGCCGCCTTCGCCGATCTGCTCGGCGGGCTGACACCCGACATCTCCGTCGCCGACGGGCCGTGGCGCACCGTGCTCTTCGTACTCGGTGTCGTCGGGGCGCTCGCCGCCGCCCACACGGCCGCCGCGCCGTTGCGCTGGGACCGGATCACGGTTCGGCCGGGGCCGGCGCGTGGCCGGATGGAGTGGGCGCTGCCGCTGATCGTGCTCAATCTGCTCTTCGCCGTGTTCATCGGCGTCCAGCTGACCGTGCTGTTCGGCGGCTACGACAAGGTTCTGAGCGAGACCGGCCTGACGTACTCCGAATACGCCACCCAGGGCTTCTGGCAGCTGCTCGGCGCCACGCTCCTGACCCTGCTCGTGATCGGTCTCGCGCGACGCTGGGCACCGCGCGACGGGGCCAGGGACCGTACGCTCGTGGGCGCCGTGCTCGGTGTCCTGTGCGTGCTCACGCTGGTCGTCGTCGCGTCCGCGCTGCGCCGTATGGACCTGTACGTGGACGCGTACGGGCTGACCCGGCTGCGTGTCTCGGTGGCGGCGATGGAGCTGTGGCTCGGGCTGGTGATCGTCCTGATCATGGCCGCCGGCGCGTTCGGCGGTCGCTGGCTGCCGCGCGCCGTGGCCGTCAGCGGCGCGGCGGGCGTTCTGATCTTCGGACTGATCTCGCCGGACGCGCTCGTCGCCGAACGGAACGTCGAGCGCTACCGGACCTCCGACAAGATCGACATCAACTACTTCCAGCAGCTCTCCGCCGACGCCGTACCGGCGCTCGACACACTGCCCGAGCCGCTGCGTTCCTGCGCCCTGGACGGCATCGCGCGGGACCTCGGCGACGCGGACGAGCCGTGGTACGCGACGAGTTGGGGCGAGTCGAAGGCGAGGGACATCCTCGACGAGCGGCCGATCGATCCTCGGTGGGAGGAGTGCTCGTCGATGAACCTGCGGAACGGCTCGGGCGGCGAGCGCGACCCGTACGACGACGGCCGCACCGGCGACGGTTACTGACGGCCGCCTCGGCCGTCGGGCCGACCTGCGGCCGGCGGGCCCATCCGTCGGGCCGGCCCACGCGTAGGGCCGGCCCGCTCCGGTCGTACGAGTCCACCTTCTACGTACGCCACCTTCCGCGTACGGGACGTCCTCCCCCGGGGGACGTCCCGTACGGCTCTACGCCGCCGGTCCGCCCGCACTCGCCTTGCCGCTGAGCGCTTCCAGGTCGCTCTTGCGTACGCGTACCACCAGCGTCGCCGTCAGCAGGGCCAGGACCACCATGCCCACGGCGGCCGTGAAGGCGGTCGAGATGCCCTGCGTCAGCACCTCGTGGCCCCAGCGCCCCGGCAGCTCGTGGGCCGTGGCGAACTGCGCCTTCTCGGCCGGGGACGCCTCCGCCATGAACGACGGCACCTGCTTCTCGGCCTCGTTGCGGCTCGCCGTACCGAAGACCGTGACCAGGATGGACAGTCCCAGCGAACCGCCCACCTGCTGGCTCGCGTTGAGCAGCCCCGACGCGGCGCCCGCCTCGTGCTGCGCGACCCCGGAGACCGCGGTCAGCGTCAGTGTCACAAAGTTGAGCCCCATGCCGAAGCCGAAGACCACCATCGGACCGAGCACACCGCTCACATACGAGCTGTTCGGGCTGATCAGCGTCAGCCACAGGAGCCCCACACCGGTGATGGTCGAGCCGGCGACCATGAACGGCTTCGGGCCGAGCACCGGCAGCAGCCGTTGCGAGAGCCCCGCTCCCAGGCCGATCGCGAGGGTCACCGGCAGGAACGCGAGGCCGGACTCGATCGGGCTGTAGTCGAGCACGTTCTGCACGAACAGGACGATGAAGAAGAACATCCCGAACATGGCCGCGGCCAGGCTGAGCATGATGACGTAGCTGCCCGACCGGTTCCGATCGGCGAACATCCTGAGCGGAATGATCGGTTCCTTCGCCCGCGACTCGACGACGGCGAAGGCGGCGAGCAGGATGACGGCCGCCGCGAACGATCCGATGGTGAGCGAGTCGCGCCAGCCCTCTTCCGAGGCCCGGATGAAGCCGTACACGAGCGAGGCCATGCCCAGGGTGGACGTGGCGGCGCCGGAGAGGTCGAAGCGGCCCGGGTGGCGCTTGGACTCGCTGATGTACATGGGTGCGAGGACGGCGATCAGCACGCCGATCGGCACGTTGACGAAGAACACCCAGCGCCAGTCGAGCCACTCGGTGAGCATGCCGCCGGCCAGCAGACCGATCGCGCCACCGCCCGCCGAGACGGCGGCGAAGACTCCGAACGCCCTGTTCCGGGCCGGTCCTTCGGGGAACGTCGTGGTGATGAGGGCGAGCGAGGTGGGTGAGGCGATGGCGCCGCCGACCCCCTGGAGCGCGCGGGCGGCGAGCAGTTGCCAGGGCTCCTGCGCGAAGCCGCCGAGGAGCGAGGCGAAGGTGAAGAGCAGGATGCCGGCCATGAAGACGCGGCGGCGGCCGAGGATGTCGCCCGCGCGGCCACCGAGCAGCAGGAGGCCGCCGAAGGTGAGCGTGTACGCGCTCAGCACCCAGGAGAGGTCCGTGGTGGAGAAACTGAGGGCATCCTGGATGTGCGGGAGTGCGATGTTCACAATTGTCGCGTCGAGTACGACCATGAGTTGACAGGCCGCGATGACGGTCAGCGCGATGCCGGGCCGTCCCTCGCGGCGAGCCGCACCCGGTTCGCGTGTCGCTTCTAGTTGAGAGGTTGTCACTACGGGTCCCCCAAGTGAATTAGTGAACGGACGCGTTCACTGTGTCGTCCACGGTAGTGAGTCCCCGTCAGTGAACGCAACCGTTCACTGGAGCTGCCGTATGAATCTTTGCCTGATGGAGAACTTGCTGATGGTTACCTCACGCTCGGCGGCCACCGCTCGGCCGCGGACGGCGGTGTCGCGACGTCGCGGGCCGGTGCTGGAACGCGCGATCCTCGACGCCGCGTTGGAGCAATTGAGCACGGTGGGTTGGAACGGCCTGACGATGGAAGGCGTCGCCGCTCAGGCGCAGACCGGCAAGGCCGCCGTCTACCGCCGCTGGCCTTCCAAGGAGGATCTCGTCGCCGACGCGCTGGCGGCGGGGCTCCCCTCGCTCGACGACGCGCCCGATCACGGCGGAGTCCGCGAGGATCTCTACGAGTTGACCCGGCTGGTCCGGGACGCGATGTACTCCCGGCCCGGATGGGCGCTCCGCGCGGTCCTCCATGAATGCGACAATTCATCCTCGGAGCGCTTCCACGCGCTGATCATGAGTGGCGTGATCGAGCCGTCGGCCAATCTGTTCGGTGAGGTCGTCCACCGGGGAATCCGGCGGGGCGACGTACGGGCCGACGCCACCAGCTCGTTCGTCTTCGACGTCATCCCGGCCGTGCTGATGTACCGGTCGAAGGTGCGCGGCAGCGATTGGCCCGACGAGGACATCGCGCAGCTCGTCGACCAGGTCATGCTGCCGATGCTGCGGCCGTCCGCCGGCTGACGCCCGCCGCTGTCGGCCGCCGTCGGCCGGAAAGCCTTACGGCGAGGGTGTGTTGAGGCGTACGGCGCATCGGCGGGAGGGGCGGCGCCGACGGTCGCGTACGGGAGGGGGAGCCCGGGGTGTCGGGCGGGGGAGCGGCGGCGTAACCTTGGTTGCGCCATGCCGTACGAACCACCCACCCACGCCGTAGAGCGATCGCTCCGCGCCACCACCGGTGCCAAGATCATCGCTGGTGTCGACGAGGTCGGACGCGGAGCGTGGGCGGGGCCGGTGACGGTCTGCGCGGCGATCACGGGTCTGCGCAGGGCCCCCGTCGGACTCACCGACTCCAAGCTGATCACTCCCAAGCGCCGTGCCGAGATGGCGCGGGAGCTCGAATCGTGGGTGACCTCCCACGCCATAGGGCACGCATCGCCGGAGGAGATCGACGACCACGGGATGACCGCGGCGCTCCGGCTCGCCGCCGAACGGGCCCTGGACGCGCTGCCGGTGCGGCCCGACGCCGTGATCCTCGACGGCAAACACGACTACCTCGGCAAGCCCTGGCGGGTCCGGACGGTCATCAAGGGCGACATCTCCTGTGTCTCGGTGGCCGCCGCCTCGGTGCTCGCCAAGGTGCGCAGGGACGCGATGATGGCCGAACTGGGCGCCACCTCCGAGGAATGCGACGGTTTCGCCTTCCACGCCAACGCGGGGTATCCCTCGCCGGTGCACAAGGCGGCGCTGGCGGAGCGGGGGCCGACCTCGCACCACCGGCTCTCGTGGTCCTATCTCGACGCGCTGCCCCGGTGGCGCCATCTCAAGAAGGTCCGTATCTCCGCCGAGGCGGAGCTGCTGGAGAGCGAGGGCCAGCTCGGCTTCGACTTCTGACCCGAACGATCGGAACCGTCCGAATCATCCGAACGATCCGTCCGAGCGACCCGCTCGGTTCTGGCGGATACGGCCCGCGCACCGCCCCGGCCGTACTCGGCAAGCGCAACAAATGGCACACATGTGCCCACCCGCCGATGACTTGCGCGTCGGCGTTTGATAGACATCCACTCATGCCTCTCATCCCCGAGGAGCCTCAGATTCCCGAGAGCGCCCAGGGTCCCCGCGCCACTCCGGCCACCGGCCGTACCGCGTCGACCCCCCGTCCCGTACCCGGCCCGCGTCCCCGTCCCGTTCCCGGGCCGAGGTCCGCGGCCACACCGCGTCCCGGACACCCGGGTCGCGGTCCCGCGAGGCCCGCGCCGCCGGAGCGCTCGCAGGTCCCCGCCGAACGGCCCGCCGCCGTGCCGGAGGAGACCCGTTCCGTCCCTCAGATCCAGCTGATCCCCGCCTCGGTGGACGGTGCGCTGGACGCCGCCGACGAGGCGGTCGACCTGCTGCTGGACTCCGGTCGCGCGCCGGGCGACATCCTCGTACTCACCACGGGCGAACGGCACCCGTGGGCCACGCATGAGCTGTCCTTCGGTGAGAACTCCTACTGGGAGCAGCACGACACGGGCGACGACGTGTTCTTCGCCGACGCCTCGGCCGTGGACCGCGCGAAGTCGCGCCCCGTGGTCGTCGTGGCGCTCAACGGTGGTGGCGACGACGTTGTCGCGCGAGTACTGCCGACGGCGCGGGAGCGGGCCGCCGCGCTGCTCGTCGTGTGCGGTGACCCGCAGCGGGTCAACTCCGTGCTCGGCGCGGGCGTCTGACCCGATCCCGCCGAGTGGTGGGCCGGGTCTCCGGGTCCGGCTCCCGGGCCCGGGTGGGCTACGGGTCCGGGTCCCGGGCCTGGCCACGGCCGTTCATGACCCGGCTGCCCCGCGTGGGCGGCCGGGCCGGCGCCCGCGGGCGCCGCGGGTCAGCGGGCCGCCGTGCGCCGCAGCGCCTCCACCGCGCCGCCCCCGGAACGCAGGGGTGAGGGAGCGGAGTCGGACACCGTCTCGGCGAGACTCTCGGGCGGCGACTCGGAGTTGGGCCGCCGGCCGCCCCGGCCCTCGCCCAGCACCTGCCAGCCACCACGCGTCAGTGTGATGTACGCGCCGCAGCGCAGGCCGTGCAGTGTGCAGGCGTCCCGCAGCCCCCACATCCAGGCGCCGTCCTCCTCCGTCCAGCGCTCGTCGCCGTCGCGGCAGTAGAGCAGGACGGCGGTGCGCACCGGCGTACGGCGCCGCAGATCGTGCGGGATGACCCGGCGCAGATGCGCCAGCAGCGCGTTGCGGAACTCCCACCCGTCGACCGGCGCCGCTCGTGGGGCGAACGAGGCACTGGCGGCGAGACGTTCCTCGTGGTCGAGGACGGCGACGACGGCGGTCGCCGGAGTCGGCCGGTGCCGGGAGTGCAGACCGCTGACGACCTCGCGTGGGCTACGGAGCAGGGGTATGCCGGCCGCCGCCCATTCGGCGGGTTCGAGCATTCTGGCGAGGCGGGTGACGGAATCGGCTGTCGTGATCGATGAGGCTGCGGACGGAGCGAATCCGAAGGTCACGTTCCTCCCTTCGCATACGCGCCCACAGTGCGGGCAGGGTCGGGTGAGGCGCGCCGGGGCACAGTCCTTCCGGACCGCGAACAGTCCGACCGTGCGGGGGGCATCTCCAATTCTTGCCGGGCTTGAGGCAGGCGGCAACGAGCAATTGGCACCGCTGACCGGAATGAGCGGGAATGGCGCTCATATCCCTGCCATGATCCTGCCCATCCGGGGCCCCTCTGATACGTGGTCACGTCTGAACGGCGAGGACCAGCGGGAACACCCCTTCGGCTCCGGCCCTGCGCAGCAGCCGGGTGGCCACGGCCAGCGTCCAGCCCGTGTCCGAGAGATCGTCGACGAGCAGGACGGGACCCGCCGCCGAGGTCAGGGCCTCGGCCAACTCCGGTGACACGGTGAACGCCTCGTGCAGCGCCCGGACCCGCTGGGCGCTGTTCGTACGGGAGATGTGCTCCCCCTCGGCGCCCGGCGCGTACTCGACCGTACCCAGCAGGGGCATCCGGCCCACCTCGGAGATCCGGCTGCCCAGCGACCCCACGAGCTGGGGCTTGCTCCGTGAGGCGACGGTCACGACACCCACCGGCCTTGCCGGTGCGTCGTCCTGCCCGGACGCCCAACCACCGGGCCCCTTCGCCCAGTCGGCGAGGACGCTCACCACGGCGCTCACCACGTCGTCGGGGACCGGACCGTCGGGCGACTGCGGCGCCAGCATCGGGCGCAGCCTGTTGCCCCACCCGATGTCCGAGAGCCGGCCGAGCGCCCGACCGGGGAAACTGCGCTCACCGGCGGGAACGCGACCCCGCAGATCGACGCCCACGGCGGTCAGCCCGGTCGGCCACATCTTGCGCGGCTCCACGTCCACGCCGGGCCTGCCCAACTCGCCCCGGGCGGCGTCCAGGGCGCCGCCGGAGACCTTGTCCGTGAACCGCGCCCCCGCGCAGTTGTCACACCGTCCGCAGGGCGCGGCCTCCTCGTCGTCCAACTGGAGCCGCAGGAACTCCATCCGGCAGGCCGTCGTCGTCGCGTAGTCCCGCATGGCCTGCTGCTCGCTCTGCCGCTGGCGCGCCACCCACGCGTACCGCTCCGCGTCGTACACCCAGGGCTGTCCGGTGCTGGTCCAGCCCCCCTTGACCCGGTGCACCGCGCCGTCCACGTCGAGCACCTTGAGCATCGTCTCCAACCGGGTGCGCCGCAGCTCGACCAGCGGTTCGAGGGCCGGCAGCGAGAGGGGCCTGTCCGCGTGCGCCAGGACGTCCAGCGTGCGCCGGACCAGCTCCTCGGGCGGGAAGGCGACCGACGCGAAGTACTGCCAGATGGCCTCGTCCTCCTTGCCGGGGAGCAGCAGCACCTCGGCGTGCTCCACCCCGCGCCCCGCGCGGCCGACCTGCTGGTAGTACGCGATGGGGGAGGACGGGGAGCCGAGATGGACGACGAAGCCGAGGTCGGGCTTGTCGAACCCCATGCCCAGGGCGGAGGTGGCGACCAGCGCCTTGACGCGATTGGCCAGCAGGTCCTCCTCGGCCTGCTGACGGTCCGCGTTCTCCGTGCGGCCCGTGTACGACGTGACGGTGTGGCCGCACTGGCGCAGATAGGCGGTGACCTCCTCGGCCGCGGCGACGGTCAGGGTGTAGATGATCCCGGAGCCGGGCAGGTCGACCAGATGATCGGCCAGCCAGGCCAGCCGGTGCGCGGCGTCCGGAAGCCTCAGTACGTTGAGACTCAGGCTCTCCCGGTCCAGCGCTCCGCGCAGCACGAGCGCGTCCGTGCCCGCTCCGGTCCCCAGCTGCTCGGCGACGTCGGCCGTCACGCGCGCGTTCGCCGTGGCGGTGGTGGCCAGCACCGGGACGCCGGACGGCAACTCGGCGAGCATCGTGCGCAGTCGGCGGTAGTCGGGGCGGAAGTCGTGGCCCCAGTCGGAGATGCAGTGGGCCTCGTCCACCACGAGCAGTCCGGTGGCCGCCGACAGGGCGGGCAGGACCTGGTCGCGGAAGTCGGGATTGTTGAGCCGCTCGGGGCTGACGAGCAGCACGTCGACCTCGCCGGCCGCCACCTCGGCCTGAATCGTGTCCCACTCCTCGGAGTTGGACGAATTGATCGTGCGCGCGCTGATCCCGGCGCGGGCGGCGGCCTCCACCTGGTTGCGCATCAGCGCCAGCAGCGGGGAGACGATCACGGTCGGGCCGCTGCCCTGGGCACGCAGCAGGGACGTCGCGACGAAATACACCGCGGACTTGCCCCAGCCCGTCCGCTGCACGACCAGCGCTCTGCGTTTGTCGGCGACGAGCGCCTCGATGGCCCGCCACTGGTCCTCGCGCAGGCGGGCAGCGCCGGTGGGATCACCGACGAGGCGGGCGAGGACGGAGTCGGCCGAGGCCCGGAGAGCTGCGCGTTCTGCGTTGGTCATGCCCCCATGCAACCTGATGGCTCGGACAAAGCGCGAATGCCGGACCCGCCCTGTGGATAACGCTGTCCACAGGGGGCACGGGATCGGACCGAAACCGTCGCGCTGCTCCCGGATCTCGCCGCCGCCGACGGCTAGCTTGTGCGCGAGCCCTTCTCGCGATGTGGATCCGCGGTTCACGCGGCTCCGGAGGTTGTCATGCCCGTACGACGCATCGGCCTGATCGTCCACCAGGGACGCCCCGCCGCCCTGGACGTCGCCCGCGCGGTGCACGCCTGGTGCGACGCGTACCGCATCCGCTGCACAGAGATCGACGTCTGGGCGAAGCAGCACCGCCGGGGCAGCCGTGAGGAAGCCGAAGCGGCCGGCAGCCCGGATCTCGTGGTGACGCTCGGCGGAGACGGCACCTTCCTGCGCGGGGCCCGTATCGCGGTCAACTGCGGCGCGAGTGTGCTGGGGGTGGATCTGGGGAAGGTCGGCTTCCTCACCGAGGTGCCCGCCGGCGATGTGACCCGGGCACTGGAGGCCGTACACCACGGGCATGCCGTCGTCGAGGAACGGATGGCGCTGACCATGCGCGCCTCCCGGGCCCTGGAGATCCCCAAGGAGATGGAGGCCCTGCTCCGCTACGGCCGCGGCCCCGCACTGCCGCCACCACAGGTCAGGCCCGCGACCACCGAAGGGGCGGGCTGGGGCCTGGCTCTGGACGTGGTCGCCCTGAACGACATCGTCCTGGAGAAGCTGGCCCGCGACCATCAAGTCGCCGTCGGCGTCTACCTGGCGGGCAGTCTGCTCGCCTCGTACGCGGCCGACGCCCTGGCGGTGGCGACTCCGACCGGGTCCACGGCCTACAGCTTCGCGGCCGGCGGGCCCGTGCTGTCCCCGCACATGGACGCGGTCGTCTTCACCCCGATCGCCCCGCACATGACCTTCAACCGGAGCGTCGTGGCGGCGCCGGACGAGCCCGTCGCCCTACGGGTGCTTCCGCACTCGGGCCAGGCCGCCGTCAGTATCGACGGCCAGCTCAGTGGGGTACTCGACCCGGGCGACTGGATCGGCGTCTTCCGCGCCCGGAACCGGGTACGGCTCATCCGACTGCACCCGACCGACTTCTACGGCCGGCTGCGGGACCGCTTCCGGCTGGCCGACGCTCCCGCGACGACGCCCGACGGGGAGGCCGCGCCGTTCTTCCGCCCCGACACCCCCATCCCGCCGGACCTCGCCCATATGCGGCTGCCGCCCCCCTCGGCGGCGCGCTGACCGCTCGCTCGACGGCCGGGGGAGGGTCACGCGGACGGCAGTAGTTCGCGCAGCCCGGCGGTGTCGATGACATGGGCGCGGGACGGGAACACCTTGTCGAGCGGTTCCCGGTGGATCCGGGGGTCGCCGTCGGCGGTTCCGTCGGCCAGCCGGCCGCGCCGGCCAGGAGTCCGCCGATGGGCGGGCCGACGGCGGCGGTGGCCATGCCCGCGATGGCGGGCCGCCGACCACGCCGCCGAGCAGCACCAGGACGATGCCGAGGAGGAAGATCCGTCGCGCGCCGAGGACTTCCGCGAGTTTGCCCGCGGTGGGCTGCGCGACGGCGCTGGCCGCCCTGGTCGGTGAGCTCAAGCTGCGTGACCCGGACTTCCGCACATGGTGGGCCGGCCATCAGATGCGCGGGCCAAGGCAACTCACCAAGACGTATCTCCTGCGGTGGGCCGGGAGCGCCGAGGGGACGGCTCTCCCTGGCCTGAACTGACCTGTGGATAAAGTTATCCACAGGGGTCGCGGGATCGTGGGTTCCGCGAGAGCGTCGAGGCATGAACAAGCACACCGAACCGACCCGTCCCGCCGCCCAGCAGCAGGTCACCCTGCGCAGCCCCGCCGAACTCGCCGATGCCCTGCCCTTTCTGATGGGCTTCCATCCTTCCGACTCGGTGGTGCTCGTCGCGCTCCACGGCGACGAGGGCCGCTTCGGCGGGCGGCTGAGGCTCGGCATTCCGCGCGCGCCCCGCGAGTGGGCGCCCGTCTCCGAACAACTGGCCGCGTGCCTGGTGGAGGGGAGCGAGCGGCGCGGATCCCGGCCGGACGGGATCGTGGCCTTCCTCTGCCAGGACCCGGAGCACGGGGGCACGGGCCGGGGCGTACGTGACCGGCTGCAACCGCTCGCACAGTTCATCCGCACGGGTTTCGGCCGCCTCGACATCCCCGTGCACGAGGTGCTCTGCATCTCCGACGGGCGTTTCTGGTCCTACTGCTGCCCGGACACACGCTGCTGCCCGCCCGAGGGCACTCCGCTGGCGCTGCCCGGTACTTCGGTGATGGCCGCCGCCTCCGCCTACGCGGGAATCCAAGTGCGCGGATCCCTGCGGGAGATGGAGGCGCGGCTGGAGCCCTGGCCCGGTTCCGTCGAGCGGTCGGCGAAGCAGGAGCGGGCGCTGGACGAGGCCGCCGGCGCGCTGGTGCCGGCGATCCTGGGCGGAGGCGACCGCGAGCAGGTCGGCAGGTCGACGCTCCGGACGGCGCGGGATCTGCTGGACCGCCTGGCACAGTCGCCGCCCGCCCCACCGCGCCGGGAAGGGGCTGGGCGCGCCACCGAGGGCGACGGCGGCCCGGACGCCGCCGACGACCGGCTCATCGGCGACGACGAGGCGGCGGCGGTCATCATCGGCCTCCAGGACCGGGAGATCCGGGACCGGGCGGCGCGGTGGATGGAGGGTCCCGACGCCGAGCCGGCGCTACGGCTCTGGCGGGCCCTGGCCCGTCGCTGTGTCGGCTCCTACGCCGAACACGCCGTCGCGCCGCTCACCTTGGCCGGCTGGGTCGCGTGGTCCCGCGACGACGAGCCGACGGCCCGGGTCGCGCTCGGACTCGCCCTGCGTCTCGACCCCACGTACACCTTCGCCCAACTCCTCCATCAGGCCTTCAACGAGGGGCTCGACCCGGAGACCCTCCGGCGCTGCATCCGCGGCGAGCGCGACGCCGCCGTGAGCCCACCGGCCCACCCGGTGCGGCGGGCCACCACGAAGCGGGCCAGGAGGCTGATGAAGAAGACGATCAAGAAGGCGACTCCCAGGACGGTGCCGTCACCGCGGACGCGTCCCGGTCCGCCGGCGACACGCGGCTGGGCCGACGGCCGCAGTGGGCAGCGCGGTACGAAGACGGGCAAGTGAGAGCCGGGCGCGGCGGCACGTGGTGGGCGCGGGCGGGGCGGCGCGTTCGCACCCCCGGCGGGGGCCGGTGGCGGGGCGCGGAAGAAACCGGCGGACCTGAGGGGAACGCCTGTTTATCGTCAGGCAGACGACTAAGATCACCGGCATGTCGCCCTACGACCCGTCGGCTTACCCCGCGTTCGCAGTCACCGTGGACCTGGTCGTGCTCACCGTGCGCCAGCACGCCCTCTGCGCGCTGGTCGTGCGGCGTGGCGAGGCGCCCTTTCAGGGGCGCTGGGCGCTGCCCGGCGGCTTCGTCAAGGGCGACGAGGATCTTGGTGCGGCGGCGGCGCGTGAGCTGGCCGAGGAGACGGGTCTGCGCGCGCACGACCCCGCTTCGCCCGCACCGGCGAACGTCGCCCATCTCGAACAGCTCGCGACCTACGGCGACCCGGCACGCGACCCCCGGATGAGGGTCGTCAGCGTGGCCCATCTCGCGCTCGCGCCCGACCTTCCCGCCCCTCGCGCGGGAGGTGACGCCAACAGCGCCCGCTGGGCCACCGTGGACGCGCTGCTCGACCACGAGGGCGGCTTCGGCCGGGACGGCGAACAGCCCACGCCGCTCGCGTTCGACCATGCGCGCATCCTCGGGGACGGGGTGGAGCGGGCCCGTTCCAAGATCGAGTACTCCTCCCTGGCCACCGCCTTCTGCCCGCCGGAGTTCACCGTGGGTGAGCTGCGCCGCGTGTACGAGGCGGTGTGGGGCGTCGCGCTGGACCCCCGCAACTTCCACCGCAAGGTCACCGGCACCCCCGGGTTCCTCGTGCCGTCCGGCGGCACCACCACGCGACAGGGCGGGCGGCCCGCGCAGCTGTTCCGCGCGGGCGGTGCCACAGTCCTCAACCCGCCGATGCTCCGCCCGGAGGTCTGAGCCCGGCCGACCTCCGACCCCCGACTCCCGACCCCGGCACTCGTCCTCAGCTCCTGGACGCCGGAGAGAACCGCTCGTCGCGATCCTGCGCCACAAGTCGGACATATCGCGTTATCTTGCTGCGGTACCCATACTGCCGCCGAGCGGTCACACCTCCCCGCGAGAGAAGCGATGCTCCAGGCCATCGGACTCACCAGCCGCCCCCACCGCGACCTCCCGCCCGCCGTGGACGATCTCACGTTCGAGGCCCGGGCCGGTGGCGTCACGGCGCTGCTCGGCGCTGAGGGCGCAGGCAAGACCACCGCCCTGCGGCTGATGCTCGAACTCGAATCCGGCCGGGGGATCACCTACTTCCGCGGCCGGCCCCTCCACCGCATCACCCACCCCGCCCGCGAGGTCGGCGTGCTGCTCGGCGATGTGCCGGGACACCCCGCGCGTACCGCGAAGGGCCAGCTCCGTATGCTCTGCGCCGCCGCCGGAGTGCCCGCCGCGCGCGCCGACGCCCTGCTCGACCTCGTCGGCATCGGCGCCCTGCGCGACGAACCGCTCGGCACCCTCTCCCTGGGCATGGACCGCAGACTCGGCCTCGCCGCCGCCCTGTTGGGCGACCCGCACACACTGGTCCTCGACGAACCGGCCGCCGGTCTCTCGCCCCGCGAGAACAGCTGGCTGCACGGACTGCTCCGGGCGCACGCCGCGCACGGCGGCACCGTTCTCTACACCACCAGCGACCCCAAAGAGGCCGCCCGCGCGGCCGATCGTGTCGTCACCGTCCATGAAGGCCGCCTCGTCGCCGACCAGGACGCCGCCGACTTCGCGCGGACCCGGCTGCGCCCACGCGTCGTCATCCGTACCCCGCACGCGGCCCGCCTGGCCGACGCCGTCACCCGTGAGGCGCGTGCGGACCACCGCTCCGTCGAGGTCGTCAGCGAGACGGGCGGGCGGCTGACCGTCTTCGGCAGCAACTGCGCCGAGTTGGGCGAGACGGCCTTCCGGCACGGCATCCTCGTCCACCAACTCGCCGACGAGACCGGAGACACCGGCCCGAAGCCCCCCGCGGACCCGGCGCCGCTCCCAGAGGCGCGACAGGCACCCGAACGCTCCGCCACCGTCCCTCTGCCGCCTCCGCTGTCCGCGCGGCCCGTGCGCAGCCCCCTGCGCCCGTTCCGGTACGAACTGCGCCGGTTCCTCGGCGTACGGACCCCGTGGCTGGTCGCCCTCGCGGTCCTGGTCGCCTCCGTCGCGCTGACCCTGCCGCTCGCCCGTACCGGCAACACCCCGCTGCCCGGCCTCCTCGCGGCCTGGCCCGGATTCCTCCCGCTGCCGCCCGCGGCCCTCGGCGCCGGTCTGCTCGGCGCGTTCGCCTTCGGCGACGAGTACCGCTACCCGGCGCTCGCCGCAGGACGCGGCACCGTCCCGCGCCGCCTCGGCCTGCTGCTGGCCAAACTCACCGTCACCGGTACGGCCGCCCTGCTGCTGGCGGCCCTCACCGTCGCCGTCGACTCGCAGGCGATGCGACTGGTGTACGGCGGCGGTACGGAGGTGGTGCCCGCGGACTGGCCCGCGCTCGTGGCCAGTTGGGCCGGACTGACCGTCGGCTGCGCCTGGGCGGGACTGCTGGGGGCGGGCATCTTCCGGGTCACCGGCGCCGGGGTCGCCGCCGTCCTCGCCGTACCGGTCGTCGTCGTCCCCCTCCTTGAGAAGGGGCTCGCCGTTCCGTCGGCGCGTTCGATCGTCGGACTGCCGTCCAGGCTGCGTGAACTGGCCTGGCCGCAATGGCCGGAGGCCGCCGACCGCTGGCTGGTGGCGACCGGCCGGGTCCTCGCCCAGCCCGTCGGGGCGGCATTGACGCTGTCGCTGTCCGCCCTGCTCTGCGCGTATCTGTTCACGAGCCTTCGTCGCAGGGCCCGTTGGTGATCGCCGGGTGACCGGAGCTGTCGCAGCTGCCCATAACTCCCTGATTGCGCCCGCTTCTTTACGATAAGTCGTCAATCGAAGGGCGGACGCCGATCACCCTTTCGTGTGCTTTTCACCAAAGACCTCAAGGGGCCGACGAGCAGAGCCGACAAAGGATGCGTGAGTACCCTTGCGCACACCATGATGACCGCCGCCCGCTCCGTCGAGTCCGGGCTCGCCGCCCCGGGCGGAATCGACCGCTACCCCTACGCGGAGGCGCCCGGCGCCGACCGCATCCCCGCGCCCACGTGGGACGGCGCGGACAACGAGTTGGGCCGGGTGGGCCGGCGCTCGGCGGGCAGCCGGGGCCGTGGACTGCACGGCCAACTCGTCCAGCAGCTCGGCCAGATGATCGTCTCCGGCGACCTGGGCGCCGACCGGCCGCTCGTACCCGAGGAGATCGGTCAGCGTTTCGAGGTCTCCCGCACGGTGGTCCGCGAATCGCTGCGCGTCCTCGAGGCCAAGGGCCTCGTCAGCGCCCGCCCCAACGTCGGCACCCGCGTCCGGCCGGTCAGCGACTGGAATCTGCTCGACGCCGACATCATCGAATGGCGGGCGTTCGGCCCGCAGCGTGACGACCAGCGCCGCGAGCTGAGCGAGCTGCGCTGGACGATCGAGCCCCTCGCCGCACGCCTCGCCGCCGGCCACGGCCGTGAGGACGTCCAGCAGCGGCTGGCCGACATGGTCGAGATCATGGGCCACGCCATCGCCCAGGGCGACTCGATCACGTTCTCCCGCGCCGACGCCGAGTTCCACTCGCTGCTGATCCAGCTCGCGGGCAACCGGATGCTGGAGCACCTGTCGGGCATCGTCTCGGCGGCCCTCCAGGTCTCCGGCGGCCCCGTCACCGGCTGCGACCGCCCCACCGACGCCTCGCTGGCGCACCACGCGCGGATCGTCGAGGCCCTGGCCGCGGGCGACGCCCAGGCGGCCGAATCGGCCATGCGCCAGCTTCTGATGGTGCACCCTGAAGTGGAACGGGTCGTTCCGGCGCCCCGCGAGCACTGACGGCGTCACCGGGGCACCGAGGGCGAGTCCCGCGGTGCCGAGCAGGAAGACAGAGGTCAGGACGGACGAGGGCGTACGCGTCACGTGCCGCCGGACCCCAGGGCCCGGCGGCACGAAAGCGCGATAAAACCCCTTCTGGCTGCTTTGCCGCAAATGAGGTGTGACTCGGGCCACGTGGATTGGGCGTAACACTCCACGAGGCAGGGCGATGACCTAAGAGGTAAGAGCCACGGAGGGAATAGCGCCACGAGGAGTGGCGCTGTATCGAGCTCCGAGGTCCAGCCCGCGCCGTCGGCACATCCCCAGTCGACGGTCGTCGGCTCCGCCCCGATCCTGGGGTGAGCCGGAAGCCGTTTCCATCGTTCCGAGAGGTTGTTCGTGTCGGCCAGCACATCCCGTACGCTCCCGCCGGAGATCGCCGAGTCCGAGTCTGTGATGGCGCTCATCGAGCGGGGAAAGGCTGATGGGCAGATCGCCGGCGACGACGTGCGTCGGGCCTTCGAGGCTGACCAGATTCCGCCAACCCAGTGGAAGAATGTTCTGCGCAGCCTCAACCAGATCCTCGAGGAAGAGGGTGTGACGCTGATGGTCAGTGCTGCCGCGGAGTCGCCCAAGCGCGCCCGCAAGAGCGTCGCTGCGAAGAGCCCGGCGAAGCGCACCGCCACCAAGACAGTCGCCGCCAAGACCGTTCATACGAAGACCGTCGCGGCCACCGCCGCCCCGGTCGCCGAGACCGTCGAGACGCCCGCCGACGAGAGCGCCGCGCCCGCCAAGAAGGCGGCGGCGAAGAAGACCGTGGCCAAGAAGGCGGCGGCCAAGAAGACCGCCGTCAAGAAGGTCGCGGCGAAGAAGACCGCCGGCAAGAAGGACGCCGACGAGGCCGCCGAGGGCGAGGAGACCCCCGAGGAGGTCCAGGCCGGCAAGGGCGAGGAGGAGGAGACCGAGGGCGAGAACAAGGGCTTCGTCCTCTCCGACGACGACGAGGACGACGCGCCGGCCCAGCAGGTCGCCGTCGCGGGTGCCACCGCCGACCCGGTCAAGGACTACCTCAAGCAGATCGGCAAGGTCCCGCTCCTCAACGCCGAGCAGGAGGTCGAGCTCGCCAAGCGCATCGAGGCGGGTCTGTTCGCCGAGGACAAGCTGGCGAACGCCGACAAGCTCGCCCCCAAGCTCAAGCGCGAGCTGGAGATCATCGCCGAGGACGGGCGCCGCGCCAAGAACCACCTGCTGGAGGCCAACCTCCGACTGGTGGTCTCGCTGGCCAAGCGCTACACCGGCCGCGGCATGCTCTTCCTGGACCTGATCCAGGAGGGCAACCTGGGTCTGATCCGCGCGGTCGAGAAGTTCGACTACACCAAGGGCTACAAGTTCTCCACGTACGCCACCTGGTGGATCCGTCAGGCGATCACCCGCGCCATGGCCGACCAGGCCCGCACCATCCGTATCCCGGTGCACATGGTCGAGGTCATCAACAAGCTCGCGCGCGTGCAGCGCCAGATGCTCCAGGACCTGGGCCGTGAGCCCACCCCGGAGGAGCTGGCCAAGGAGCTCGACATGACCCCTGAGAAGGTCATCGAGGTCCAGAAGTACGGTCGTGAGCCGATTTCGCTGCACACCCCCCTGGGCGAGGACGGGGACAGCGAGTTCGGTGACCTGATCGAGGACTCCGAGGCGGTCGTCCCGGCCGACGCGGTCAGCTTCACGCTTCTCCAGGAGCAGCTGCACTCGGTGCTCGACACGCTCTCCGAGCGTGAGGCCGGCGTGGTCTCCATGCGCTTCGGTCTCACCGACGGCCAGCCCAAGACGCTGGACGAGATCGGCAAGGTCTACGGCGTGACGCGTGAGCGCATTCGTCAGATCGAGTCCAAGACGATGTCCAAGCTCCGCCACCCGTCGCGTTCGCAGGTGCTGCGCGACTACCTGGACTAGGCCGCTCTCCGCACCACGGCACAGCCCCTCCTGAGGGCCCGCCATCCCGACCGGGATGCGGGCCCTCAGGCGTTGCGGGGATGCGTTTGTCGGCTCAATGGGTGACTCTGTGTCAGTAGGAGTCACCGGAGAGTCAGGAGCCAGTATGCGACGCCCTATTGCCCGAGTGCTCACGGGAGGACTGGCCACGATCGCCGCGGGGGCGGTGCTGCCGCTCGTCTCCCCAGTGCCGGCCGCCGCCGACCGGGTGGTCGTGGGCGGGGAGCCGGCGCCGACCGAGGAGAGCCCCTGGGTCGTGGCCCTCTCCAGTCGTGAACGCTTCGGCGACACCCGTGCGGGCCAGTTCTGCGGCGGCGTCGTGGTCGCGCCGACGAAGGTGCTCACGGCCGCGCACTGCATGGGCCGGGACGTGCTCGGGGTGAAGCCGGAGGACGTGACCGATCTGCGGGTCATCGCGGGGCGGGAGGAGCTGCGCGGGAAGGGCGGCAAGGAGGTCCGGGTCGGTTCCGTACGGATCGACCCGGCGTACGAGCCCACCACCCACGCCTCGGACCTCGCGGTGCTGACACTGGCGCAGGCGCTGCCCGCGCGTTACGCCGTCCGGCCGGCCGATCCCGGCACGGAGGCCCTGGCTCCGGGCACCTCGGCGAAGGTGTACGGGTGGGGCGACACCACCGGCGAGGGGAAGTACGCCTCCGCGCTGCGCTCCGCCCCTGTGACGGTCCTGGCGGACTCCGAGTGCGAGCGGGCCTACCCGGGGGGCTCAGGGGGCCGCTACGCGGCTGCCACGATGCTCTGTGCCGGCGACCCCCAGGGCGGGCACGACGCCTGCCAGGGAGACAGCGGCGGGCCGCTGGTGGCCCGTGGGCGGCTCATCGGGCTGGTCTCGTGGGGGAGCGGCTGCGGACGGGCCGGGAGCCCGGGGGTCTACACGCGGATCACCTCGGCGGTCGAGGAGGTGGCCGCGGCCACCGGGACGCACCGCACGGGCTGAGGCCGCGCGGCGGAGGCGCCGCACGGGCACCGCGCGCGGGTGACGAGAACGGGCCGCCATCCCGGTTCTACCGGAGTGGCGGCCCGTCGGCCGGTCCTGGATCGGCCCTTGGCTCGTCGTGGATGCGAGGTATCAGTGTTCCTCTTCACCGGCGGCGGCCTGCACGGCCGTCAGTCGGTCGGTCTCATCCTGTATTTCCGCGGCGATCTTCTTGAGTTCCGGCTCGAACTTGCGTCCGTGGTGGGCGCAGAAGAGCAGTTCACCACCGCTGGTCAGGACGACGCGCAGATATGCCTGGGCGCCGCAGCGGTCGCAGCGGTCAGCGGCCGTCAGCGGGCTCGCGGGGGTCAGAACAGTAGTCACGTCGCCTCTTCTCTAGCTCGACGAGCTGTCGTACCAGGGTCAACATCCAACCAGGCCGAAAACGTTCCCGCTCGCGGCCTTTCCTCGAAACTTCTTCCCGAGGCGGCTGTCTGTTGCCGGTTGGCGGCGAATGAGCCGTATTGCTTCGCTTTACGGTTTCGCGTTGCTTGTCAGGGTCGATCCTCCCGGCTGGCTTGCCGGTCGTTCATGAGGACGTGCCCGGAGCCTAAATGGTTCATGCCTGGAAGGGAACGTGATGTGTGCTTCACTCCATCGAGCGATCGAACACTCATGCGAGCCTCGGTTAGCATGAGAATTCAATAGGGTGGCGCTACAACGGCTCTACCAGGCCTCTGTACCCTCTGAGCGGCGACCGATGCCGGGCCCTTACCCACTGGGCCACATTTCAAATTCAGCGAGGAGCGAACCGCGTGACCGCCGAGACGTCCGTGCCGTCCAGTGCGCTGCTGACAGCAGACCGTGACGGTTCCAACTACACCGCGCGGCACCTGCTCGTCCTTGAGGGGCTCGAAGCGGTCCGGAAGCGACCCGGCATGTACATCGGGTCGACGGACAGCCGCGGCCTGATGCACTGCCTCTGGGAGATCATCGACAACTCCGTCGACGAGGCCCTCGGTGGTTACTGCGACCGGATCGAGGTGATCCTCCACGAGGACGGCTCCGTCGAGGTCAAGGACAACGGCCGGGGCATCCCCGTCGACATCGAGCCCAAGACCGGCCTCTCCGGCGTCGAGGTCGTGCTGACCAAGCTGCACGCGGGCGGAAAGTTCGGCGGCGGCGCGTACGCGGCCTCCGGCGGCCTGCACGGCGTGGGCGCGTCCGTCGTGAACGCGCTCTCCGCCCGGCTGGACGTCGAGGTCGACCTCCACAGCGCCACACACACGATCAGCTTCCGCCGCGGCGTCCCCGGCATGTTCACGGAATCGGGCCCCGACGCCCCCTTCGACCCGGCGAACGGCCTGCTCAAGGGCAAGCGGGTGCCCAAGACGCGCACCGGCACCCGGATCCGTTACTGGGCCGACCGGCAGATCTTCCTCAAGGACGCCCGGCTCTCCCTGGAGACGCTGCACCAGCGGGCCCGCCAGACCGCCTTCCTCGTCCCCGGCCTGACCATCGTCGTACGTGACGAGCGGGCGGCCGGCGAGAGCGAGGGCGGCGGCACGGTCGAGGAGACGTTCCGGTACGACGGCGGGATCAGTGAGTACTGCGAATACCTGGCGCAGGACAAGGCCGTCTGCGACGTGCTGCGGCTGACCGGGCAGGGCGTCTTCAAGGAGACCGTGCCGGTCCTGGACGACCGCGGGCACATGACCCCCACCGAGGTCACCCGCGAGCTGGGCGTCGACATCGCCCTGCGCTGGGGCACCGGGTACGACACCACGATGCGCTCGTACGTCAACATCATCGCCACCCCCAAGGGCGGCACCCACATGACCGGCTTCGAGCGGGCGGTGACCAAGACCGTCAACGAGGCACTGCGCTCGGCGAAGCTCCTGCGCGTCGCCGAGGACGACGTCGTCAAGGACGACGCCCTGGAAGGGCTCACGGCCGTGGTCACGGTGCGGCTGGCCGAGCCGCAGTTCGAGGGGCAGACCAAGGAGATCCTGGGGACGTCGGCGGCCAACCGGATCGTCGCGAGCGTCGTGTCCAAGGAGCTCAAGGAGTTCCTGACGTCGACCAAGCGCGACGCGAAGGCGCAGGCCCGCGCGGTGCTGGAGAAGGCCGTCGCCGCCGCCCGTACGCGTATCGCCGCCCGTCAGCACAAGGAGGCGCAGCGCAGGAAGACGGCGCTGGAGACCTCCTCGCTGCCGGCCAAGCTCGCCGACTGCCGCAGTGACGACGTCGAGCGCAGCGAGCTGTTCATCGTCGAGGGCGACTCGGCGCTCGGTACGGCCAAGCTCGCCCGGAACAGCGAGTTCCAGGCGCTGCTGCCGATCCGCGGCAAGATCCTCAACGTTCAGAAGTCGTCCGTCTCCGACATGCTGAAGAACGCCGAGTGCGGCGCGATCATCCAGGTCATAGGGGCCGGTTCGGGCCGGACGTTCGACATCGACGCCGCCCGCTACGGCAAGATCGTGCTGCTGGTCGACGCCGATGTCGACGGGGCCCACATCCGCTGTCTCCTGCTGACGCTGTTCCAGCGCTACATGCGCCCGATGGTGGAGGCGGGCCGCGTGTTCGCGGCGGTTCCGCCCCTGCACCGGGTGGAGCTGGTGCAGCCCAAGAAGGGCCAGGACAAGTACGTGTACACGTACTCGGACAACGAGCTGCGGCAGACGCTCCTGGAGTTCCAGCGCAAGAACGTGCGCTACAAGGACTCCATCCAGCGCTACAAGGGCCTCGGTGAGATGGACGCCGACCAGCTGGCCGAGACCACGATGGACCCGCGCCACCGCACGCTGCGGCGCATCAACATCGGGGACCTCGAATCGTCCGAGCAGGTCTTCGACCTGCTCATGGGCAACGAGGTCGCGCCGCGCAAGGAGTTCATCACCAGCTCGGCCGCGACGCTGGACCGCGCCAGGATCGACGTCTGATCCCCACGGGCCGTACGACGGCGCCGGGCTCCACCCACGGGTGGAGCCCGGCGCCGTTTCCGACTCCCCCCGGAAGGGGATTCGGCGGGCCGTCGCGCTCCGTAGCATCGAAGCCGAGAGAGGGGGCTTCGCATGTCGATCGGTGCCATGACCGGGTGGCCGAGCAGGGAGGCGCTGACCCGGGTGGGCGTGCCGCCCGTCAGGACGGTGCTGGACATCCTGCTGTGGGCCGGGGTGGCCGTCTGGATACTGACGACCGCGTACACGGCGGAGGTCTTCCACGGCTGGCCGGCGGCGCTGCCCGTGCTCGGCCTGCTCTGCTTCGTGGGGGCCGTGCTGCTCCTGCGCCGGTGGAGCGTCGCCCGCCGGCTGCTTCCCTCGCTGGCGGCGCTCGCGCTGATGGTGCTGCTGGGGAGCGGGGCGTACGCGGCGGGGGCCGAGGCGACCGGCGCGCTGCTGTGGATCCTGACCAGCGTCCTGGCGCTGGACCGGCTGCCACTGGCGGCGGGGGCCGCCGTCTGGGGGGTGGTCTTCGCCATCATCCTGCTGATGGACACCGGGAAGCCGCTGCACGTGGTGATCACCATGTCGGCCGTCCTGCTCGGCGGTTACACACTGCGGCTCGACGCCCAGGCACGCGGCGCCGGCTTCCGGCTGCTGGCCCAGGAGCGCGCCGCGCGGGCGGCCGAGGCGGAGTCGGCGGCGCTGGCGGAGCGGGCCAGGATCGCCCGCGAGATCCACGACGTGCTGGCCCACAGCCTCTCGGCGCAGCTCGTGCATCTGGAGGCGGCCCGCCTCCAGATCGAGGGCGGGTACGACCGCGAGCAGGTGCTGCGGCGTGTGGTGGAGGCCCGGAGCATGGCCCGGCAGGGGCTGGCGGAGACGCGCCAGGCGCTCTCCGCCCTCCGCGGCCAGCTGGTGCCCGTCGAGGACTATCTGCGTGACCTGGCGGCCGACGGGGTGCGGACGGAGGTCGTGGGGGAGCCGCGGCTGCTGCCCGCCGAGGCCTCGCAGGCGGTACGGCGTGTGGCGCAGGAGGCGCTGACGAACGCGCGCAAGCACGCCCCCGGGGCGGACGTGACGATGCGACTGGAGTACGCGCGGGACGCGGTGACCCTGGAGGTACGGGACGAGGGCGCGGACGGGCCCGGGTCCGAACTCGGCGCCTCCGGCTCCGGGTACGGTCTGCTGGGGATGCGGGAGCGTGCCGAACTGCTCGGCGGCAGTCTGGAGGCCGGGCCCGCGGTCTCCGGGGAAGGCGGCGCGGGCGGGGCGTACGGCTCCGGACCGCCGGACGGTTTCGAGGGGAAGGGCTTCACCGTGCGTCTGCGAGTGCCCGTATGACGGCCCCCACGACCGCCCGGGTGATCGTCGCCGACGACCAGGCCGTGGTGCGCGAGGGCATCGTCATGCTGCTCGGGCTGCTGCCCGGTATCGAGGTGGTCGGCGCCGCGAAGGACGGCGAGGAGGCGGTGGCCCTCGTCGGTGAACTCGCCCCCGACGTCGTGCTGATGGACCTGCGCATGCCGCGCTGCGACGGCGTCGAGGCGACGCGCCGGATCCGGGACCGGTATCCGGCGACCCAGGTCGTGGTGCTCACCACCTACGCCGACGACGACTCGCTGTTCCCCGCGCTGCGGGCCGGTGCGCGCGGCTATCTGACCAAGGACGCGGGCGGCGACGAGATCGTCAAGGCCGTTCAGGACGTCATGGCCGGTGACGCCGGACTCGCCCCCGGTGTGCAGCGGCGGCTGCTGGAGCGGGTCGGCGCGGCCCCCGCCGTACCGGAGCGCGAGGCGGTTCCGGACGGGCTCACCGCCCGTGAGAGCGAGGTGTTGTCCCTGGTCGCCGAGGGGCTCTCCAACCACGAGATCGCCCGCCGGCTGCACATCGGGCCGGCCACGGTGAAGACCCACATCAACAACATCTTCGCCAAGTCCGGGGTGCGCGACCGGGCGCAGGCGGTGCGCTACGCCTATCAGCACGGGCTCATCCGGCCACCCGGGACAAACATCACCTGATGGGGTGAAGCCGGAGCGGAGGGGAGTCCGGGATCCTCCCGTTCTGGCCATCCTTGGGGCGCGGCCGAAACGGCCCGCTGACAAGGAGAGTTGACCGGTGGAGAAGCAGGACGGGCGCGGCGCCGCGGAGTTGCGGACCGACGACCCCTGGTACGACGCACTGGCCTCCGGCTGGGGCGAACTGGACGGCACGGGTACGCCGATGACACCCGCCGTACCCGCACCGGCCACGGACGCGGGCCCCGCCCCGGCCGAGATCTATCTGGAGGTCCAGCGGAGCGCCGCCTTCCAGGAGGTACGGCGCCGCTACCGAAGGTTCGTCGGTCCGGCCACCCTCGCCTTCCTGCTCTGGTATCTGGCGTATGTCGTCGCCGCGACCACGGCGCCCGGTCTGATGGCCCGCCCGGTGGCGGGAGCCGTGAACGTGGCGATGGTCGCCGGACTGGGCCAGTTCCTCAGCACCTTCCTGCTGACCTGGGCATACGTACGCCATGCCCGGCTGCACCGGGACCGGGACGCGCTCGATCTGCGCTGGAGCGTCTTCGACCGGACGAGGGCTCACGCGCACCACGGGCCCCGGGCGGGGGAGCGGCGGCGATGAGCGGCGACCACCAGACCCTGGCGCTGCTGCTGTTCAGCGCGTTCATCGCCGTCACCCTCGGGATCACCACCTGGGTGAGCCGCCACCGGCACGGCTCGGCGGAGGAGTTCTACACGGGCGGACGGCTCTTCTCACCGATGGAGAATGGTTTCGCCATC
The DNA here is from genome assembly GCF_042870175.1 of Streptomyces sp. NPDC006643. NCBI lineage: Bacteria > Bacillati > Actinomycetota > Actinomycetes > Kitasatosporales > Streptomycetaceae > Streptomyces > Streptomyces sp. NPDC006643. The sequence goes on from NZ_JBIAHA010000013.1 coordinate 104,540, forward strand.
GCGGGCGACTACATGTCGGCCGCCTCCTTCCTCGGCATCTCCGGCCTCATCGCCCTCTTCGGCTACGACGGCATGCTCTACTCCGTCGGCTTTCTCGTCGCCTGGCTCGTCGTCCTGCTCCTGGTGGCCGAACTCGTCCGCAACTGCGGCCGGTTCACCCTGGCCGACGTCGTCGCCGCGCGGATGCGGGAGCGCCCGGTCAGGATCGCGGCGGGAACGTCCTCGGTCGCCGTGTCCGTGCTCTATCTGGTGGCGCAGATGGTCGGCGCGGGCAGCCTGGTCGCGCTGCTGCTGGGCGGCACCAGCGGGGCGGCGCGCGCGTGGACGGTGATCGGCGTCGGCGCGCTGATGGTCGTCTATGTGACGCTCGGCGGGATGCGGGCCACCACCTGGATCCAGATCGTCAAGGCCGTGCTGCTGATGGCCGGCACGATCGCGCTGACCGTGCTCGTACTGCTCCGTTTCCACGGCGACTTCAACGCGCTGCTCACGACCGCGGCCGAACGCAGCGGCCACGGGAAGGAGTTCCTTGCCCCCGGCCTCGCCTACGGCGGCGGCTGGACCGCGCGCTTCGACTTCATCAGCCTGGGGCTCGCCCTGGTGCTCGGCACGGCCGGACTGCCGCACATCCTCTCCCGCTTCTACACCGTGCCGACCGCCCGCGCCGCGCGCCGCTCGGTCGTCTGGGCCATCGGGCTCATCGGCGGCTTCTATCTGATGACGATCGTGCTCGGCTTCGGCGCGGCGGCCGTGGTCGGCACGGACGAGGTCCGCGCGTCGAACGCGGCGGGGAACACGGCCGTGCCGCTGCTCGCCCTCGATCTCGGCGGCGGCGCGGGCTCCACCGGCGGAACGGTCCTCTTCGCGGTGGTCGCCGCCGTCGCCTTCGCGACGATCCTCGCCGTCGTCGCCGGTATCACCCTCGCCTCGTCGGCCTCCGTCGCGCACGATCTGTACGCCTCGCTCAGACGCCGTCGGGCGGACTCCCGCGCCGAGCCACGCGGCGAGGTCGCCGTGGCCCGGCTCGCGGCGGCCGGTATCGGCGCCGTCGCCATCGCGCTCGGACTGCTCGCCCGCGATCTCAACGTGGCCTTTCTCGTCGGGCTCGCGTTCGCCGTCGCCGCCTCCGCCAATCTCCCCGTACTGCTCTACTCCCTGTTCTGGCGGAACTTCACCACGCGCGGAGCGGTCTGGTCGGTCTACGGCGGGCTGGTGCCCGCCGTGCTGCTGGTGGTCTTCTCACCCGTCGTCTCCGGCGGCCCGGAGGCGATCTTCCCCGGCGTGGACTTCCAGCTCTTCCCGCTCCAGAACCCGGGTCTGGTCTCGATCCCGCTCGGTTTCCTGGCGGGCTGGCTCGGCACGGTCCTCTCCCGTGAACGCCCGGACGAGGCCAGGCACGCGGAGTCGGAGGTGCGTTCACTCACCGGCGCGGGCGCGGTCTGACGGGGCGACCGGTGGCTCAGCCGCTCGTCGCCCACGCGTAGCGGTGCTCGGGGCGCCCCGTCTCGCCGTACCGCAGGCTGAGCCGTACCCGCCCCGCCCGCTCCAGCAGTTTGAGATACCGCTGCGCCGTCTGCCGGCTCATCCCCGCGCTCTCCGCGATCTCGTGCGCGGAGAGCGGCCCCTCGGCGCCGAGCAGCACCTGGCGCACCACCTCGGCGGTGCTCGGCGAGTGGCCCTTGGGCAGCTGGGGCGGCGCGGCCGACGCCGACAGCGCGCCGAACATCCGGTCCACGTCGGCCTGTTCGGCCTCGCCACCGCTCTCCAGGGTGCGGCGCAGCGTCGCGTACGCCTCAAGCTTCGTGCGCAGCCCGGCGAAGTTGAACGGCTTGACCAGATACTGGAGCGCCCCGTGGCGCATCGCCGACTGGACGGTGGCCACGTCACGCGCGGCGGTCACCATGATCACGTCGGAGCGGTGGCCGAGCCCGCGCAGTTCCCGCACCACCGAGAGCCCGTCGCGGTCGGGCAGATAGTGGTCGAGCAGGATCAGGTCGACGGGCCGCTCGGTGAGCCGGGTCAGTGCCTCCGCCCCCGAGTGCGCCTTGGCGACGACCCGGAACCCGGCGACCTTCGCCACATAGGCGGTGTTGATGTCGGCGACCCGGATGTCGTCGTCCACGACCAGTACGTCGATCATCGTGTCTCTCCTGTGCCGACGGGCTCCGCCGGATCGTGGACGAGATCCCCCGCGCCGTCCCGTCCCATGTCCGCCGACTCGGTCAGCGCCTCGGGCAGTACGACGGTGAACTCGGCTCCCCCGTCGGCGGATTCGCCGACCCGGGCGCTGCCGCCCTGACGCTCGGCGAGCCGGTGGACCAGGGCGAGACCCAGTCCGCGCCTGCCGTGGGCGGGCAGTTCCTTCGTCGTCCAGCCCTCGGTGAAGACGAGTTCGCGCTGCTCGGGCGGGACTCCGGGGCCGCTGTCGGAGATCCGCAGGACGACCGTACGGCCTTCGGCCCGTACCTCCACCTCGATGCGCGGGTCCTCCGATCCGGCCGCCGCGTCCAGCGCGTTGTCGACGAGATTGCCCAGCACCGTGACCAGTCCCTGCGGGTCGACGAGCCGGTCGGGCAGCAGGGTCGCGGGCGAGATACGCAGCGAGACGCCCCGCTCGGCGGCGACGGTGGCCTTGCCGACCAGCAGGGCGGCCGGCAGCGGATCGTGGATCCGCTCGGTGACCTGCTCGGCGGTGGCCCGGTGCACGCCGACGACCTCGGTCACGAACTCCACCGCCTCCTCGTGCATCTCCAGCTCCAGCAGCCCCATCAGCGTGTGCATCCGGTTGGCGTGCTCATGGTCCTGCGCCCGCAGCGCGTCGATGAGCCCGCGGGTGGCGTCCAGCTCCCGGCCCAGCTGTTCCAGCTCCGTGCGGTCACGGAGGGTGGCGACCGCGCCGCCGTCGTCGGTCGGCATCCGGTTGGCGATGAGCACCCGGCCGCCGCTCACGGCCAGCAGGTCCTCGCCCGCCACCCGGCCCGCGAGGACGTCGGTGGTACGGCCGGGGCCGAGCACCGTGTCCAGGGGCTGCCCCGTGGCCTCGGGCCCCAGCCCCAGCAGCCGCTGCGCCTCGTCGTTCATCAGCCGGATCCGCCCCGACCCGTCGAGGGCGATCACACCCTCGCGCAGGCTGTGCAGCATCGCCTCGCGTTCCGCGAGGAGCGCCGAGATGTCGGAGAAGGCCAGGTCGTGGGTCTGGCGCTGGAGCCGCCTGGAGATCAGATACGCGGCCAGCGCGCCGACGGCGAGGGCGCCGCCCGCGTACGCGAGGAGTCCGGGGATCGTCGCCAGCAGACGCTCGCGGACGCTGTCGTACGCGATGCCCACCGACACGGCGCCGATGATCTTCCCCGAGGCGTCGCGCAGCGGGACCTTGCCGCGCGCCGAGCGGCCGAGGGTGCCGGTGTCGATCTCCATGACGTCCCGGCCGGCGATCGCCTCGCTGGGGTCGGTGGAGACGACCTTGCCTATCTGTTCGGTGTCGGTGTGTGACCAGCGGACCCCGCGTCTGTCCATGATCACGACATAGTCGGCGCCGGTGGCCCGGCGGATGCGCTCGGCCTCGCTCTGCACGGGCCCGTCGACCGAGGGCCGCGACGCCAGCAGCGCGTCCGCCACCGGCTGGGACGCGGTCGTCTCGGCGATCGCGAGCGCCCGGCGCATCGCCTGGTCGTCGAGCTGGTCGCTCAGGGGTCTGAGGAACAGTCCGGTGGCGAGCACGGCGGTGCCCGCGGCGATCGCCAGCTGCATCAGCAGCACCTGGGAGAAGACACGCTGTGGCCAGCCGAATCGCCGTCGTCGCTGGGGGGTCGTCGGTCCGGCGTTCATGGTTCAGAACGGTAGACGGCGCAGGTGTCTTTCTGAAATTTCCAGGATTACGCAAATGACTTACGTGTCTTGCGGGCCGCTTGCGGTGCCCTGAAGAGCCACCCGAAAGCTGACTGATAGGGGCCGGTGGGTCCGTCTTGGGTGTTTTCGAGCCAGAGAACGGCCGACTTGGTTCTGTCGGAGCAGTGGACGCTCTCGCATTTCTCTGCAACTCTCTGACCGCGTAACGCAAAAGATCCCGCTCGTCAGTGCAGAAAACGCTTGTCGCACCAGCCAGGTGGCACCAGCCATGCAGACAGAGCCGCGCCTCGCCGCCCCCGCGCCGAGGCCGAAGATCGGGGATACATGAGATCTCATCGATGGAGATGGCGGGCGATCTCCGCCGCCGTCACCACCAGTCTCCTGATGGTCGGCGTGCCGTCGCTCACCGCTTCGGCGGCCGACGGCCCCAACATCGCCGCGGGCAGTACCGCGGCGGCGAGCAGCGCCAAGAGCGACCACTCCGCCCGGATGGTCGCCGACGGCAATCAGTCGACCTACTGGCAGGGCTCCGGCAAGAGCCTCCCCCAGTGGGTCCAGACCGATCTGGGCTCCGCCGCCCGGATCGACCAGGTCACGCTGAAACTCCCCGCGGACTGGGAGACCCGCCGCCAGACCCTCGCCGTCCAGGGCAGCGCGGACGGCACCAGCTTCGCCACGTTGAAGACGTCCGCCTCGTACACCTTCAGTCCGGGCGAGGCCAACGAGGTCAGCATCTCGTTCCCCGCCACCCGGACGCGTTACGTCCGCGTGAACATCACGAAGAACTCCGTCGCGTCCGCGGGCCAGCTCGCCGAGCTCCAGGTCCACAAGGCCGCCGCCGCTTCCGTGAACCTCGCCGCCGGCCGCACGCTCACCGAGAGCAGCCACACCGAGGTGTACGCGGCGGCCAACGCCAACGACGGCAACAAGGCCAGCTACTGGGAGAGCCGCAACGGCGCCCTCCCGCAGTGGCTCCAGGCCGACCTCGGCTCGTCCGTCGGCGTCAACAGCGTCGTCCTGAAACTGCCCGACGGCTGGGGCGCCCGGAGCCAGACCCTCAAGCTCCAGGGCAGCACCAACGGCACGGCCTTCACCGACCTGACCACGTCCAAGGCGTACCAGTTCGCGCCCGGGTCCGGCAACACGGTGACGATCCCCTTCGACGCCACCACCACGCGCTACGTACGGGTCCTGGTCACCGCCAACTCCGGCCAGCCCGCCGCCCAGGTCTCCGAGCTGGAGATCTACGGCCCCGAGACGGGCGACACCCAGGCGCCGACCGCGCCCACCGAGCTGGCGTACACCGAGCCCGCCTCCGGTCAGATCAAGCTGACCTGGAAGGCGTCGACCGACAACACCGCGGTCACGGGCTACGACATCTACGCCAACAACACGCTGCGCACCAGCGTCGCCGGCAACGTCACCACCTTCACCGACACCCAGCCCGGCAACGCCGACGTCTCGTACTACGTACGGGCCAAGGACGCGGCCGGCAACACGTCGGGCAACAGCAACACCGTCACCCGTAAGCCGCCGGGCGGCGACACCCAGGCGCCGACCGCGCCCACCGGTCTCGCCCACACCTCGCCCTCGCCGACCCAGGTCAAGCTCACCTGGCAGGCGTCCAGCGACAACACGGCGGTCACCGGCTACGAGATCTACGCCAACAACGTGCTGCGCGAGACCGTCGCGGGCAACGTCCTGACCTTCACCGACACCCAGCCGGCCAGCACCACGGTCTCGTACTTCGTCCGGGCCAAGGACGCGGCGGGCAACCGGTCGGGCAACAGCAACACGGTCACCCGCACCGGCAGCACCGGCTCGGTCTCCAACCTCGCCGTGGGCAAGCCGATCAGCGCCTCCTCCGTGGTCCACACGTTCGTCGCGGCCAACGCCAACGACAACTCGACGTCGACCTACTGGGAAGGCGCCGGCGGCAGTTACCCCAACACGCTGACCGTGAAGCTCGGCGCCAACGCCTCCACCGAGAGCGTCGTCGTCAAACTCAACCCGGACAGCAGCTGGGGACCGCGCACCCAGAACATCCAGGTGCTCGGGCGCGAGCAGAACGCCACGGGCTTCACCAGCCTGGCCGCCGCGAAGGACTACGCGTTCAGCCCGGCCTCCGGGAACCAGGTGACCATCCCGGTCTCCGGCAACGTCGCGGACGTCCAGCTCAAGTTCACCTCCAACACCGGCTCCGGCGCGGGCCAGGTGGCGGAGTTCCAGGTGCTCGGCGAGCCGGCACCCAACCCGGACCTCCAGGTCACGGCCGTGACCGCGAGCCCCGCCGAGCCGGTCGAGTCGAACCCGATCACTCTGACGGCGACGGTCCGCAACAACGGCACGGTCGCCGCGGCGGCCAGCTCCCTCGAATTCCGCCTCGGCGACTCCAAGGTCGGCACGGCGGCGGTGGGCACCCTCGCCCCCGGCGCGTCGGCCAACGTCAGCGCCGCGATCGGTCCGCGCGACGCCGGCTCCTACGAACTCAGCGCGGTCGCCGACATCGCGGACGCGGTGATCGAGCAGAACGAGACCAACAACACCTACACCGCCTCGGCCCCGCTGGTGGTCAAGCCGGTCGCCAGCTCCGACCTGGTGGCCACACTCGGCACCTCCCCGTCCGCCCCGGCGGCCGGAGACACGGTCAACTTCTCCGTCTCGGTGAAGAACCAGGGCACCGTCGCCTCCGCGGGCGGCAGCCACGGCATCACCCTGACCGTGGTCAACTCCGAGGGCGCCACGGTGAAGACCCTCACCGGCGCGCACAGCGGAGTCATCGCGGCGGGCGCCACCGCGCCGGCGGTCGCCCTCGGGACCTGGGCCGCCGCCAACGGCTCGTACACCGTGAAGGTCGTCCTCGCCGACGACGCGAACGAGGTGCCGGTCAAGCGCGAGAACAACACCAGCAGCCAGTCGCTGTTCGTCGGCCGCGGCGCGAGCATGCCGTTCGACATGTACGAGGCCGAGGACGGCACCACCGGCGGCGGCGCGACGAAGGTCGGCCCCAACCGGACGATCGGCGACATCGCGGGTGAGGCGTCGGGCCGCAGGGCCGTCAACCTCGACGCGACCGGCGAGTTCGTCGAGTTCACCACCCGGGCCAGCACCAACACCCTGGTCACCCGCTTCTCCATCCCCGACTCCGCCGGCGGCGGGGGCATCAACTCCACGCTCAACGTCTATGTGGACGGCGTCTTCCTGAAGGCGATCGACCTCACGTCCAAGTACGCCTGGCTGTACGGCGCCGAGGCGGGACCGGGCAACTCCCCAGGCCAGGGCGCGCCCCGTCATATCTACGACGAGGCGAACGTGATGCTGGGCAAGACCGTCCCGGCGGGCAGCAAGATCAAGCTCCAGAAGGACGCGGCCAACAGCACCACCTACGCGATCGACTTCATCAACCTGGAGCAGGTCGCACCGGTCGCGAACCCGGACCCCGCCACGTACACGGTGCCGGCCGGCTTCACCCACCAGGACGTGCAGAACGCGCTGGACCGGGTCCGGATGGACAACACGGGCACCCTGAAGGGCGTCTACCTGCCGGCCGGTGACTACCAGACGGCCAGCAAGTTCCAGGTGTACGGCAAGCCCGTACAGGTGATCGGCGCCGGTCCCTGGTACAGCAAGTTCCACGCCCCGTCGACGCAGGACAACACCGACATCGGCTTCCGGGCCGAGGCCGCCGCCGCGGGTTCGTCGTTCAAGAACTTCGCGTACTTCGGCAACTACACCTCGCGTATCGACGGTCCGGGCAAGGTGTTCGACTTCTCGAACGTACGGAACATCGAGATCGACAACATCTGGAACGAGCACATGGTGTGCCTCTACTGGGGCGCGAACACCGACGACATGACCATCAAGAACTCCCGGATCCGCAACATGTTCGCCGACGGCATCAACATGACCAACGGCAGCACCGGCAACCACGTGGTCAACAACGAGGCCCGGGCGACGGGAGACGACAGCTTCGCGCTGTTCTCGGCGATCGACGCCGGCGGCGCGGACATGAAGGACAACGTCTACGAGAACCTGACGTCGATCCTGACCTGGCGCGCGGCGGGTGTGGCCGTCTACGGCGGCTTCAACAACACCTTCCGCAACATCCATATCGCGGACACGCTCGTGTACTCGGGCATCACGGTCAGCTCGCTGGACTTCGGCTATCCGATGAACGGCTTCGGGACCGAGCCCACGACGATCGAGAACGTGTCGATCGTCAGAGCCGGCGGTCACTTCTGGGGCGGGCAGACGTTCCCCGGCATCTGGCTGTTCTCCGCGTCCAAGGTGTTCCAGGGCATCCGGATCAACAACGTGGACATCGTCGACCCGACGTACAGCGGGATCATGTTCCAGACCAACTACGTAGGAGGACAGCCCCAGTTCCCGATCAAGGACACGATCCTCAGCGACATCTCCATCACCGGTGCGAAGAAGAGCGGTGACGCCTACGATGCCAAGTCCGGCTTCGGACTGTGGGCGAACGAGCTGCCGGAGGCGGGGCAGGGTCCCGCGGTCGGTGAGGTCACGTTCAACGGTCTGACGCTGAGCGGCAACGCTCTGGACGTGAAGAACACCACGCCCAACTTCAAGATCCATATCAACCCGTAGCGCCCGGCACCGCGCCGTGGTGCCGTCCGGGACTCCCTCGGGCGGCACCATGGCTGTGCAGGGACTTTACGCTGAGAAGTAAGTAGCTTGCATTGTTTGCGCTAGTCTTGCGTGTATGACGCGACGACTTGCTCAGGTGGCTAAGAAGGTTGGGGTCAGCGAGGCCACGGTCAGCCGGGTGCTCAACGGCAAGCCGGGAGTTTCCCAGGCCACCCGGCAGTCCGTGCTGACGGCGCTGGACGTGCTGGGGTACGAGCGGCCGACGCAACTGCGCGGCGAGCGCGCCAGACTGGTCGGGCTCGTCCTGCCCGAGCTCCAGAACCCGATCTTCCCGGCCTTCGCCGAGGTGATCGGCGGCGCGCTGGCCCAGCAGGGGCTCACCCCCGTCCTGTGCACGCAGACCAAGGGCGGCGTCTCCGAGGCGGACTACGTCGAACTGCTGCTCCAGCAGCAGGTGTCCGGAGTCGTCTTCGCCGGCGGTCTGTTCGCCCAGGCCGACGCGCCCCACGAGCACTACCGGCAGCTCCACGAGCGCAAGATCCCGGTGGTGCTCATCAACGCGCCCATAGAGAACCTGGACTTCCCCACCATCTCCTGCGACGACGCCGTCGCCGTCGAGCAGGCGTGGCGGCATCTGGCCTCGCTCGGCCACGAGCGCATCGGCCTCGTCCTCGGCCCGGCCGACCACGTACCGTCGCGGCGCAAGCTCGCCGCCGCCCTCGCGACCGTGAAGGCGGCGGGGGAGTCGCTGCCCGACGAGTACATCGAGCGGTCGATGTTCTCCTTGGAAGGCGGCCAGGCCGCCGCCGCGCGGCTGCTGGACCGCGGGGTCACCGGCATCATCTGCGCCAGTGACCCGCTGGCGCTCGGCGCCGTACGGGCCGCCCGCCGGCGCGGACTCGACGTCCCCGGCGAGGTCTCCGTCGTCGGGTACGACGACTCCGCCTTCATGAACTGCACCGAGCCGCCGCTGACGACGGTCCGTCAGCCCATCGAGGCGATGGGGCGGGCCGCGGTCGAGCTGCTGTGCGCCCAGATCCAGGGCGGTGCCGTGCCGCCCGGCGAGCTGCTGTTCGAGCCGGAGCTGGTCGTACGCGGCTCCACGGCGCAGTCGCCGCGCTAGGCCCTGTCCCCGTCTTCCGGCCCCCGTGCGGGCCTTGCAAGCCCCTTCCAGGGCCCCCTCGGGGGCCCTGTGGCGGTCCCGCGGGTCCTGTCTGACAAATCCCGCCCTGTCCAACTCCGGGCCCCCGGGCGGGTCGTGACCCATGCGGAAGGCTGTCAAACTTTTACGAAAACGGCGCGAGATCTTGCGGTCTCCTGTCGACGGTGGTTGAGTGTGCCGCGCCCCGGCAGAGTTTCAGCCGTGGGCCTTCCACGCTCATGCCCGAAGGGGACCATCGATGAGAAGTGCTGGGTTCCGCCGTAATCGCCGTATCGACCGCACCGCCGCGGCCGCCATTGTCACCGTGCTCGCCCTGACTCTCGCCGCCTGCGGCACGAGCAGCAGCAGTAGCGACGACGACGGCGACTCCGGCGGCGGGTCGTCCGACCCGTCAGCGCCGTTGGACCCGAAGGCCAAGGTGACACTCTCGATCGACTGTATGCCGCCGGCCGCGAAGGCCGCGGAGTTGAAGGAGTGGAACGAGGACGTCAAGGAGTTCAACAAGACGTACCCCAACGTCAAGATCAACGGGAAGTCCACGCCGGGCCAGTGCCTGGAGCCGCCGCGCTTCACCGCGATGCTCAAGGCGAAGTCCCAGCCCGACGTGTACTACACCTACTTCACCGACCTTCAGCAGGTGCTGGACAACGACGGCGCCGAGGACATCTCCGCGTACGTCAACGACAAGTCCGTGCCCGCGCTGAAGGACATCGACCCCAATGTGCTGGACGTGCTGAAGAAGGACGGCAAGCTCTACGGCCTGCCGACCAGCAACTACACCATGGGTCTGCTGATCAACCGGAAGCTCTTCGAGCAGGCCGGACTGGACCCCAACTCGCCTCCCACCACCTGGGAAGAGGTCCGTACGGCGTCCGACAAGATCGCCGGGATCGGCGGCGGCGTCTCCGGCTTCGGCGAGTACAGCGCCGGCAACAACGGCGGCTGGCACTTCACCGCCTCGCTCTACGGACTCGGCGGCGACGTCGTCGACGCGTCGGGCAAGAAGGCCGCGTTCAACACCGACCTGGGCAAGCAGGTCCTGGAGAACCTGCGCACCATGCGCTGGGACGACGACAGCATGGGCAAGACCCAGCTGCTCAAGTGGGGCGACCTCCAGAAGCAGATAGCCACCGACAAGCTGGGCATGTTCCTCGCGGCGCCCGACGACATCACGTACATGGTCCAGCAACTCGGCGCCAAGTACGAGAACTTCGGCATGGGACCGATCCCCGGCGCCAAGGCGACCCTCTTCGGCGGCAACAACTACATGATCAAGAAGGGCAGTTCGCCCGACAAGATCAAGGCCGCCATCGCCTGGCAGAACTTCAAGTTCCTCACCCCGGGCAAGGGCCAGTTCGAGTGGGAGCGCAGCAAGGCGGACAAGCTCCCCGTCGGACTGCCGCAGCCGAACTTCTGGCTCGGTGAGTCCAAGGCCACCGACGACGCGCAGCGCAGCGAGCACGCCACGATGCCGGTCGAGAACTTCAAGCCCTTCATGGACAACCCCGTCAAGGGCAAGGCCGAGCCGCCGAAGGCGCAGGAGATCTACAAGATCCTCGACGTCGCGATGTCGGGCGTGCTGACCAACGAGGACGCGGACGTCGACAAGCTGCTCACGACCGCCGAGCAGCAGGTCAACCAAGTCCTGGCGACGCAGTAACGGACGCGCGGGACCGGGTCACGCGGACCCGGTCCCGCCCCGGCCGTGAGTCAACGAGTCTGCGTACCGGCACCGAGGAGAGAGCATGTCGGCCCCCACCCTGTCCAAGAGCGAGGCGAAAGAGCCGAGCCCCGGACGACGCCCCGGCTCCGCCCGGACGGACTCCGCCCGCGAGGAGTTCCTGCGGTCCGTACGCCGCAATCTCTCGGCGCACGGGTTCCTGATCGGAGCCGTGCTCTGCTTCTCGTTCTTCTCCTGGTATCCGATGGTCAGGGAATTCATCCTGGCCTTCCAGAAGAACGAGAACGGAGAGACCACCTGGGCCGGCTGGTCCAACCTCACGTACATCTTCAACGATCCGGCGTTCTGGCAGGCGTGGCGCAACACGCTGCTCTTCACCGCGCTCGCGCTGCTGCTGGGATTCATCGTCCCGTTCGTCATCGCCGTCGTGATCAACGAATTCCGGCACGGCCAGGGATATCTGCGGCTGCTCGTCTATCTCCCCGTCATGCTGCCGCCGGTCGCCTCCGTACTGCTGTTCAAGTACTTCTACGACCCCGGATACGGCCTGTTCAACCGTATCCTGGAAGTCTTCGGGCTCCCGGCCCAACAGTGGCTCCAGGACACCGACACGGCCATGATCTCCGTGGTCATCGCGGCGACCTGGATGAACATGGGCGGCGCGACCCTGATCTATCTCGCCGCGCTCCAGGGTATTCCCGGTGAGCTGTACGAGGCGGCCGAACTCGACGGCGCGGGAATATTCCGCAAGATCTGGCACGTCACCATCCCGCAGACCAAACTCATTCTCTCGCTGATGCTGCTCATGCAGATCATCGCGACGATGCAGGTATTCACCGAACCGTTCCTGCTCACCAACGGGGCCGGTCCCGAGGGGTCGACGACGACGGTCGTCTATCTCATCTACCAGTACGCGTTCAACTTCAACAACTACGGCAGCGCGGCGGCACTCGGACTCGTTCTGCTCGTACTCCTCGCGGGCTTCTCCGCGGTGTACGTGCGCCTCAGCCGCAGCAGCGAAGACTAGGAGGGGAGAGAAGGCATGACAGCGAACACGCTCATACCGCGGCGCAAGCGGGCCGCCACCGTCGAAGTCGCCCGCCCGCGGACCCTGATCTCACCGGCCCAGCTGGGCAGATCCCGCGGCAGGACGCTCTACTGGGTCGTCTTCGCCCTGGTGGTCCTTCTCTTCACCCTGGTCTTCCTCGGGCCGCTCTACTGGATGGTCACCGGCGGTCTCAAGACCACCCAGGAAGTGGTGCAGAGCCCCCCGACGGCCTTCCCCACCTCCCTGCATCCGGAGAACTACGAGCAGGCCTGGAAGGTGATGGACCTGGCCAAGCTGCTCTTCAACACCCTGTACTACGCGTTCGGCGCGCTCGCCTTCCAGCTGATCTTCGACGTGGCCGCCGCCTACTCGCTCTCCAAGCTGCGGCCGATCTTCGGCAAGGCCATCCTCGGCCTGATGCTGATGACGCTGATGATCCCGGCGACCGTCCTCGTCGTGCCCCAGTACCTGACGGTGCTCGACGTACCGATCGTCGAACGGAATCTGCTCAACTCGCCCTGGGCGATCTGGCTGCCGTCCGTGACCAACGCCTTCAACATCTTCCTGCTCAAGAGATTCTTCGACTCGATCCCCCGGGAGCTGCTGGACGCGGCGGCCATCGACGGGGCATCGGCGACGCGCACCCTGAGATCCGTGGTGCTGCCGATCTCCCGGCCGATTCTGGGAGTCGTGTCGATCTTCGCGGTCGTGGGCGTCTGGAAGGACTTCCTCTGGCCGATGCTGACCCTGCCCGATCCGAGCAAACAGACGCTGAACGTGGGCATCTACTCGCTCGCCAGCGGTGTGCCGGAGAACGTCCTGATCGCCGCGCTCACCATCGCGTCCGTCCCGACGCTGCTCATCTTCCTGCTCTTCCAGCGCAACATCATGAGCGGTCTGACCGCGGGCGGCCTGAAGGGCTGATCGTCCTCTCCGCCCCCGTCCGGCCCACTCCCCAAGCGCTCCGCCGCCGGCTCACCCATCCAGCGCCCCGTCGACCGGGGGCCGGCGGCGGAGTCCCCACCTGCCCGAAAGGACCGTCACGTGGCAGCCAACCAGCCGGCCGAGGCCACCGTCGAATGGTGGCGCGACGCCGCCATCTACCAGGTCTATGTACGCAGCTTCGCCGACGGCGACGGCGACGGCACCGGCGATCTCGCCGGCGTGCGGTCCAGGCTGCCGTATCTCGTGGAACTGGGCGTGGACGCACTGTGGTTCACCCCCTGGTATCTCTCGCCGCTCGCCGACGGCGGATACGACGTGGCCGACTACCGGACCATCGACCCGGCCTTCGGCACCCTCGCCGAGGCCGAGAAACTGATCGCCGAGGCCCGTGAACTGGGTCTTCGTACGATCGTCGACGTCGTGCCCAACCATGTCTCCGACCAGCACGTCTGGTTCAAGGCGGCTCTCGCGGCCGGACCGGGCAGCCCCGAGCGGGAGCTGTTCCACTTCCGCCGGGGGCGCGGGCCGGACGGCGAACTCCCCCCGAACAACTGGGTGTCCGAGTTCGGCGGCGTCCCCTGGACCCGGCTGGAGGATGGCGACTGGTATCTGCATCTGTTCGCCACCGGGCAGCCCGACCTCAACTGGGCCCACCCGGCGGTCCGCCGCGAGCACGAGGACGTGCTGCGTTTCTGGTTCGACCGGGGCGTGTCGGGCGTACGGATCGACTCGGCCGTCCTGCCTGCGAAGGACCCGGCCCTGCCCGACTTCACACCGGGCACCGACCCCCACCCCTTCGTGGACCGCGACGAACTCCACGACATCTACCGCTCCTGGCGCGCCATCGCCGACGAGTACGGCGGCATCTTCGTCGGCGAGGTCTGGCTTCCCGACGCCGAGCGCTTCGCCCGCTATCTGCGCCCCGACGAACTGCACACCGCCTTCAACCTCAGCTTCATGTCCTGCCCCTGGGACGCGGACCTGCTGCGGACCGCCATCGACGACACGCTCGCCGAGCACGCGCCGGTCGGCGCCCCCGCCACCTGGGTGCTCGCCAACCACGACGTCACCCGCACCGTGACCCGTTACGGGCGCGAGGACACCGGCTTCGACTTCGCGGCCAAGGCGTTCGGCACCCCGACCGATCTGGAGCTGGGCACCGGACGGGCCCGCGCCGCCGCGCTGCTCTCGCTGGCGCTGCCCGGCGCCGTGTACGTCTACCAGGGCGAGGAACTGGGCCTGCCCGAGGCCGACATCCCGCGTGAGCGCATCGAGGACCCGATGCACTTCCGGTCCGGCGGTACGGATCCGGGCCGGGACGGGTGCCGCGTACCGCTGCCCTGGACGGCCGACGCGCCGTACGCCGGCTTCGGGGGAGACACCGAGCCGTGGCTGCCGCAGCCGGAGTCCTGGGCGAAGTACGCCGCGGACCTCCAGACCGGCGACCCGGGGTCGATGCTCACCCTGTACCGGGAGGCGCTGCGGCTGCGCCGTACGGAGCCCGGATTCGCCGTCGTCCGGGCGCCTGGGGACGCGGCCGAGGCGCCGCTGACCTGGCTGCCGTCCGGTCCCGGCGTGCTGTCCTTCACCCGTACCGACGGCCTGATCTGCGTCGTCAACCTCGCCGGGCCCCCCACGGAACTGCCCGGCCACACAAGCGTTCTGCTGACCAGCGGCCCCCTGGACGACGAGGGGAGGCTGCCGCAGGACACCGCGGCCTGGCTGCGGAGCTGACCTCCGCGGCCGAACCGCCCGCCCCGGCACGGGGCGGGCGGAAGGCGTAGGCCCACCTGCCATCCCTCCGCCCCACAGGAAGGTGCAGGACCCGCACATGAAACTGCATGTCAGGAACATGACCACCGGGCGCGCGATGCTGTCGATCGCCACCGCCGTGTCCGTCGCGGCCACCGGACTCGCCCTCGTCGCCCCCACGGCGACGGCCGGGCCCACGGAGACGGCCGACGCCCCCAGGGCGGCCGGCGCGGCCCTCCCGTTCACCTCCGTCGAGGCGGAGAGCGCCACCACGAACGGATCGGCCGTCGGCCCCGACCACACCCAGGGCACGCTCGCCTCGGAGTCCTCCGGCCGGCGCGCCGTCCAACTGGCGGCCGGCCAGAGCGTGGAGTTCACGCTCCCTGTGGCCGCGAACGCCGTCAACCTCGCGTACAGCGTCCCCGACGGCCAGTCCGGCACCCTCGCCGTCTACATCGACGGGGTGAAGACCGACACGACGCTCGCCGTCACGTCGAAGTACTCGTACGTCGACACCCCCTGGATCGCCGGTTCCAAGACGCACCATCTCCTCGGCAACACCCGCGCGCTGCTCGGGCGGGATCTGCCCGCCGGCGCGAAGGTGAAGTTCGAGGCGAGCGTCCCGACCGCGATCGACGTCGCCGACTTCGAGCAGGTCGCCGGGCCCGCCGGAGCCCCGTCCGGCGCGGTCTCCGTCGTCGACAAGGGCGCCGACCCCAGCGGCCAGGGGGATTCGACGCAGGCGTTCCGCGAGGCCGTCGCCGCCGCGAAGGGCGGCGTCGTCTGGATCCCGCCGGGCGAGTACAAGCTCACCCAGTCGCTCAGCGGCGTGGACGACGTTGAGCTGCGGGGCGCGGGCAACTGGCACTCCGTGGTGCGCAGTTCGCGGTTCATCGACCAGTCGAACGCCCCGACCGGCAACGTGGGGCTGCACGACTTCGCCGTCATCGGCGAGGTCACCGAGCGCGTCGACAGCAATCCGGACAACTTCGTCAACGGCTCACTCGGCCCGAACTCAAGCGTCTCCGGGATGTGGCTCCAGCACCTCAAGGTCGGTCTCTGGCTGACCGGCAACAACGACAACCTCGTCGTGGAGAAGAACCGCATCCTCGACATGACGGCCGACGGGCTCAACCTGAACGGCACGGCCAACGGCGTACAGGTGCGGGAGAACTTCCTGCGCAACACCGGCGACGACTCGCTCGCCATGTGGTCGCTGAACACCACCAACAGTTCAAGCACCTTCGCCAACAACACCATCTCGCAGCCCAACCTGGCCAACGGCATCGCGATCTACGGTGGCCGCGACATCACCGTCAAGGACAATCTGGTTCTCGACACCAACGCCCTCGGCAGCGGTATCGCGATCTCCAACCAGAAGTTCATGGACCCGTTCTTCCCGCTGGCCGGCACGATCACGGTCTCGGGGAACACCCTCGTACGCACCGGCGCGATGAACCCCAACTGGCAGCACCCGATGGGCGCCCTGCGGGTCGACTCGTACGACAGCGCCATCGAGGCGAACGTCAACATCACCGGCACCACCGTCACCGACAGCCCCTACAGCGTCTTCGAGTTCGTCTCCGGCGGCGGCACGGGCAAGGCCGTCCGCAATGTGACCGTCGACGGCGCCACGGTCGACGGCGTCGGGACGGTCGTGGTCCAGGCCGAGACACCCGGAGCGGTCACCTTCAAGGGCGTCACGGCGACGGATGTGGGTGTCGCCGGTACGTACAACTGCCCGTACCCGGCGGGCAGTGGCACCTTCGAGATCACCGACGGCGGGGGCAACTCCGGCTGGGACACCACCTGGGACGACTGCGCGACCTGGCCCGAGCCGGTCCGGTAGGCGCGACCGGCCCTCGGATCGCCGGACAGGCTCGATGCTCTGTCCTCGATCGCCGGACGGCTCGTCGAGCCGTCCGGCGATCGAGGCGACCCGGCCTCCAAACCTCGGCCCCGCACGGCCAATTACGATGGGCCCATGGGTGTCAACATCATGCTCGTCATCGGGGTGGAAGAGCTGGCGGACGAGGCGGAGGCCGTGTCCGTCGCGAACGCGCTCACCGATCTGGTCCGTGAGGAGGGCTTCGAGGAGCATGAGCTCGGCGTGCGGTGGGGCGTCGAGGACGGCAAGCACTGGGTCGCCGGTCAGACCGACCATCCCGTCGGCATGACTCGCTTCTACGCGTGGCGTCCGCGCTTCGAAGTCACCCTCCAGGAGCGGGTCCACGCGGTCGCGCCCTCGGCCAAGGCGGGATTCTCCTGGTGGAATCGGGACGAACTGGCCGCCCGAAGAGAGCGTTCGAGCTGACACGGGGGATCGGAACGTGGCCGACAGGCAGATCCCGGTGGTCGTCCTCGCGGGCTTCCTCGGCTCGGGCAAGACGACCCTGCTCAACCATCTCCTGCGCCGAAGGGCCGGCAACCGTGTCGCGGTCGTCGTCAACGACTTCGGGGCCGTCGAGATCGACGCCATGACCGTCGCGGGCCAGGTCGGCTCCACGGTCTCCCTCGGCAACGGCTGTCTGTGCTGCGCCGTCGACGCGAGCGAGCTCGACGGCTATCTGGAGCGGCTCAGCCGCCCCGCCGCGCGGATCGACCTCATCGTCATCGAGGCGAGCGGCCTCGCCGAGCCGCAGGAAATCGTCCGGATGATCCTCGCCGGCGACAGTCCGCGCACCGTGTACGGAGGGCTCGTCGAGGTCGTGGACGCGGCCGAGTTCGACGCCACCCGCGAACGGCACCCCGAGACCGACCGGCATCTCGCCGTCGCCGACCTCGTCGTTCTGAACAAGACCGACCGGGTGACTCCCGCCGAGCACGAACGCGTCCGCACGGTGATCGGGACGCTCGCCCCAGGAGCGGCGGTGGTCTCCGCGTCGTACGGGAGGATCGACCCGGGGCTGCTCTTCGACCCGGCCACCCGCCCCGCCGAGGACGAGAAGATCCGCCAGCTCTCCTTCGAGGACCTGCGCGACGACGAGGCCGACGACGGGGTTGGGGACGGGGACGGGGACGGGGACCAGGAGCACGCGCACCATCCGCACACCGCGTACGAGAGCCTGTCGTACGACGAACCGGCCGCCATGCACCCGCGCCGGCTCATGACCTTCCTCGACTCACGGCCGGAAGGGCTCTACCGCGTCAAGGGATTCGTGGACTTCGGCGCGGCCGACCCCGGCAACCGCTACGCCGTACACGCCGTCGGCCGCTTCCTGCGGTTCTACCCCGAGCCCTGGCCACGCGGCGCCGAGCGCCGTACACAGCTCGTACTCATCGGCTCCGGCATCGACCGCGACGCCCTGGAGAAGGAGCTGACGCTCTGCGCCGTCACCGAGGCCGACGTGGGGACCGCTGCCGACAGTGGTGACGGCTCCGCCATGTGGGGCGTCCTGCGCTACGTACGGTCCGAGCCGGCGGCCGAGGAGGCCGCCGACCCGATCTGAGCGCCCGCGCCGTACGTCAGCTGGCCGGACCGGCCAGTACGGCGACGACCGACGGCGGCGGCGTGCCCGAGCCGTCCCTGCGCGGATCCGGCTCCGGCAGCTTCGCCGGTGACCCGTTCTTCAGCGCGGCCCGCGCCGGGGCCGCACCCGCCCAGGCGAGGATCAGCAGGTCCTCGCCCTTCAGGAACCGCTGGCAGCGCACCCCGCCGGTGGCCCGCCCCTTGCGCGGATACTGGTCGAACGGCGTCAGCTTCGCCGTCGTCTCCGAGTCGTCCAGCGTGCCGTGGGAGCCCGCGACCGTGTAGACCACCCCGTCGCCCGCCGGGTCGACCGCCGTGAAGGAGATCACCGAGGCGCCCTCGGTCAGCTTGATGCCGGCCATGCCTCCGGCGGGCCGGCCCTGCGGCCTGACCTGCGAGGCCTGGTAGCGCAACAGTTGGGCGTCGGAGGTGATGAACACCAGATCCTCCTCGCCCGTGCGCAGCTCGGCCGCGCCCACCACCCGGTCACCCTCCTTGAGGCTGATGACCTCCAACTCGTCCTTGTTGGACGGATAGTCGGGGACGACCCGCTTCACGACACCCTGGAGCGTGCCCAGCGCCAGGCCCGGCGACGACTCGTCCAGCGTCGTCAGACACACCAGCTCCTCGTCCGGCTCCAGCGTCAGGAACTCCGCGAGCGGCGCGCCGCCCGACAGATTCGGCGCCGACGCCGTGTCGGGCAGTTGCGGCAGGTCGATGACGGAGATCCGCAGCAGCCGTCCGGTCGAGGTGACCGCCCCGACCTCGCCGCGCGCCGTCGCCGGCACGGCCGAGACGATCACGTCGTGCTTCACCCGCTTGCCGTCGCCGCTGCCCAGCGGCCCGCCGTTGGCCGTACGCGCCAGCAGCCCGGTGGAGGACATCAGCACCCGGCACGGGTCGTCCGCCACCTCCAGCGGCACAGCAGCGACCGGCGAACTGCCCGACTCCAGCAGCACCGTGCGCCGGTCCGTGCCGAACTTCTTCGCCACTGTGGCCAGTTCGCCGGAGACGAGCTTGCGCAGCTCGGCGTCCGACTCCAGGATCCCGGTCAGCTCGTCGATCTCGCCGTTGAGCCGGTCGCGCTCGCTCTCCAGCTCGATCCGGTCGAACCGGGTGAGCCGGCGCAGCGGCGTGTCCAGGATGTACTGCGTCTGGATGTCGCTCAGCGAGAAGCGCTCGATCAGCCGCTCCTTGGCCTGCGCCGAGTTGTCGCTCGACCGGATGAGGCGGATGACCTCGTCGATGTCGATGAGCGCGACGAGCAGCCCCTCGACCAGATGCAGCCGGTCGCGCCGCTTGGTCCTGCGGAACTCGCTGCGCCGGCGCACGACGTTGAAGCGGTGGTCGAGATAGACCTCCAGCAGCTCCTTGAGCCCCAGCGTCAGCGGCTGACCGTCCACCAGCGCCACGTTGTTGATGCCGAAGGTCTCCTCCATCGGCGTCAGCTTGTACAGCTGCTCCAGCACCGCCTCGGGGACGAAGCCGTTCTTGATCTCGATGACCAGACGCAGCCCGTGCGCGCGGTCCGTGAGGTCCTTGACGTCGGCGATGCCCATCAGCTTCTTCGCCGAGACCAGGTCCTTGATCTTGGCGATCACCTTCTCCGGGCCGACGGTGAAGGGCAGTTCGGTGACGACGAGGCCCTTGCGGCGCGCGGTGACGTCCTCCACGGTGACCGTGGCGCGGATCTTGAACGTCCCGCGCCCGTTCGCGTACGCGTCCTTGATGCCTTGCAGGCCCACGATCCGGCCACCGGTGGGCAGATCGGGCCCCGGCACGTACCGCATCAGGGTGTCCAGGTCGGCGCCTGGGTGCTTGATCAGATGCCGGGCGGCGGCGATGACTTCACCCAGATTGTGCGGCGCCATGTTCGTCGCCATGCCGACAGCGATTCCGGAGGCGCCGTTGACCAGCAGATTCGGATACGCGGCGGGCAGCGTGACCGGTTCTTGCTCCTGGCCGTCGTAATTCGACTGGAAATCGACGGTGTCCTCGTCGATCGACTCCGTCATGAGTGACGTGGCGTCGGCCATCCGGCACTCCGTGTACCGCATGGCGGCAGGCGGGTCGTCGTTGCCGAGAGAACCGAAGTTGCCGTGCCCGTCGACCAGCGGCAGCCGCATCGAGAAGGGCTGCGCCATCCGGACGAGGGCGTCGTAGATCGACGCGTCCCCGTGCGGGTGCAACTTGCCCATCACCTCGCCGACGACGCGGGCGCACTTCACATAGCCGCGGTCGGGGCGCAGGCCCATCTCGTTCATCTGGTAAACGATGCGGCGGTGCACCGGCTTCATGCCGTCCCTGGCGTCGGGCAGGGCACGGGAGTAGATCACCGAGTACGCGTACTCAAGGAAGGAGCCCTGCATTTCATCGACCACGTCGATGTCGAGGATCTTCTCCTCGAAGTCCTCCGGCGGCGGGGTCTTCGTGCTGCGGCGGGCCATCGCTGCTGCGGCTCCTTCACAGGTCTGTGCGGTTCTGGACGGACAACGTGCGGACAACTTGAGTAACTGACGCGGACCATTGTGGACCGCCGCACCGACAACGCCGACCTCGACCCGTCGTTGAACGGCCCGAGGCGCCGTTTCCGGAGCCGGGGAGGAACCGATGGCGAGTCCTCGCCGCCTCGTCCGGCACGGGAACTTCGCCAGGCGTCGGCACGCTTGCATACAGTGGCAGGACTTCTCCATATCGCGATCGAAGGGACGTACATGCCCATGGGTCACACGGCCACAGCGCAGGCCGGTTCCGGCGGCCTGACAGCGACCGAGCACCGGCTCGCCAACGGACTGCGCGTGGTGCTCTCCGAGGACCACCTGACCCCGGTCGCCGCGGTCTGCCTCTGGTACGACGTCGGCTCACGCCACGAGGTCAAGGGCCGTACGGGCCTCGCACACCTCTTCGAGCACCTGATGTTCCAGGGCTCGAAGCAGGTCAAGGGCAACGGTCACTTCGAACTGGTGCAGGGCGCCGGCGGCTCGCTCAACGGCACCACCAGCTTCGAGCGCACCAACTACTTCGAGACCATGCCCACCCACCAGCTGGAGCTCGCCCTCTGGCTGGAGGCCGACCGGATGGGCTCGCTGCTCTCCTCCCTGGACGACGAGGGGATGGAGAATCAGCGCGACGTCGTGAAGAACGAACGCCGCCAGCGTTATGACAACGTGCCCTACGGCACCGCCTTCGAGCGGCTGACCGCGCTCTCCTACCCCGAGGGCCACCCCTACCACCACACCCCGATCGGCTCGATGGCCGACCTGGACGCGGCGACCCTCGACGACGCGCGCCAGTTCTTCCGTACGTACTACGCGCCGAACAACGCGGTGCTCTCGGTCGTCGGCGACATCGACCCCGAGCAGACCCTCGCCTGGGTCGAGAAGTACTTCGGCTCGATCCCCGGCCACGACGGCAAGCAGCCGCCGCGCGACGGCTCGCTGCCCGACACCATCGGCGGGCAGCTCCGCGAGGAGATCCACGAGGACGTCCCGGCGCGCGCGCTGATGGCCGCCTACCGGCTGCCGCAGGACGGCACCCGCGAGGCCGACGCCGCCGACCTGGCGCTCACCGTCCTCGGCGGCGGCGAGTCCTCGCGGCTCCACAACCGCCTGGTGCGCCGTGACCGTACGGCCGTCGCCGCCGGATTCGGACTGCTGCGCCTGGCCGGCGCCCCCTCGCTCGGCTGGCTGGACGTCAAGACGTCCGGCGGCGTCGAGGTGCCGCAGATCGAGGCCGCGGTCGACGAGGAACTGGCCCGGTTCGCGGCCGAGGGCCCCACGGCCGAGGAAATGGAGCGCGCCCAGGCCCAGTTGGAGCGCGAATGGCTCGACCGGCTCGGCACGGTCGCGGGCCGCGCGGACGAACTGTGCCGGTACGCGGTGCTGTTCGGCGACCCGCAGCTGGCGCTGACCGCCGTCCAGCGGGTGCTGGACGTCACGGCCGACGAGGTGCGCGAGGTGGCCGCGGCCCGACTGCGCCCGGACAACAGGGCGGTGCTGGTCTACGAGCCGACGACCGCCGACGACGAGGACGCCGCCTCCGACGAGATCACCGACGAGCACGAGGGGGCGGACCAGTGAGCGACGCTGCCGTGACCATGGAGTTCCACCCGCAGCCCACGGCCGGCGAGGCCAGGCCCTGGGCGTTCCCCGCGCCCGAGCGCGGCGCGCTGCCCAACGGCCTGACGGTGCTGCGCTGCCACCGCCCCGGCCAGCAGGTGGTGGCCGTCGAGATCTCCCTCGCCGCACCGCTGGAGGCCGAGCCCGAGGGCTTGGACGGTGTCGCGACGATCATGGCCCGCGCGCTGTCCGAGGGCACCGACAAGCACACCGCCGAGGAGTTCGCCGCCGAGCTGGAGCGCTGCGGCGCCACGCTCGACGCGCACGCCGACCACCCCGGCGTCCGGGTCTCCCTGGAGGTCCCGGTCTCCCGGCTGCCCAAGGCGCTCGGCCTGCTCGCCGACGCCCTGCGCGCGCCGCTGTTCTCGGACAGCGAGGTCGGCAGGCTCGTCACGAACCGGCTGGACGAGATCCCGCACGAGCAGGCCAACCCGGCCCGCCGCGCGGCCAAGCAGCTGTCCAAGGAGCTGTTCCCGGTCACCTCGCGCATGTCGCGCCCGCGCCAGGGCACCGAGGAGACCGTCGGACGGATCGACGCCAAGGGTGTCCGCGCGTTCTACGACGCGCATGTCCGCCCCGCCACCGCCACCGCGGTGATCGTCGGCGACCTCACCGGCGTCGACGTCGACGCCCTGCTCGCCGAGACCCTCGGCGACTGGACGGGCGACACCTCCGAGCCGCGCCCCGTGCCGCCGGTCACCGCGGACGACACCGGCCGTGTGGTGATCGTCGACCGGCCCGGAGCCGTACAGACCCAGCTCCTGATCGGCCGCGTCGGCCCCGACCGGCACGACCGGGTCTGGCCGGCCCAGGTGCTCGGCACGTACTGCCTGGGCGGCACGCTCACCTCCCGGCTCGACCGGGTGCTGCGCGAGGAGAAGGGCTACACGTACGGCGTGCGGGCCTTCGCGCAGGTGCTGCGCTCCGACCCGCAGGGCACGGGTGCCTCCATGCTCGCCATCAGCGGCTCCGTCGACACCGAGTCGACCGGGCCCGCGCTGGACGACCTGTGGAAGGTGCTGCGTACGCTCGCGGCCGAAGGGCTGACGGACGCCGAGCGTGAGACGGCCGTGCAGAATCTGGTCGGCGTCGCGCCGCTGAAGTACGAGACGGCCGCGTCCGTCGCTGACACCCTCGCCGACCAGGTCGAGCAGCACCTCCCGGACGACTTCCAGGCCCGGCTGTACGAGCGGCTGGCCGAGACCGGCACGGTCGAGTCGACGGCCGCCGTCGTCAGCGCGTTCCCCGTCGACCGGCTGGTCACGGTGCTCGTCGGGGACGCGTCGGTGATCCGGGAGCCCATCGAGGCCCTGAACATCGGCGAGGTGAAGGTCGTCACCGGCTGAGGCCGACGGCGCCTGTACGGCAGCTCCGCGCGGCGGACAAAGGGAACCCCGGTGATGAAACTGTCACCGGGGTTCCCCGCTATGTCCGCATTCATCAGGAGGTTGCCCGAATGCTCTGTGGCGTGCGCTACAAAACGGCCTGTCCGTTTGGTGATTGAAAGATGACCCCTTTAGCGTCGGTCCGGCTGTTCGCCAGAGCCCGCCGCGACCGCGGCACCGAACAGCCATCGCCGAGTCCCCGTCAGGCGCGAGCCTGGGGAGCCGGGGACCCACTCTCGTGTCCCTGGGGTGAATCGGGGGCCTTCGCGCACACCGCGGAGGAGCCCGTAGGAGACCTTCCTGCTCCGAACCCGTCAGCTAACCCGGTAGGCGAGAAGGAAGGAAAGGACCAGCCACTTCATGGCGTTCACCCGTGCCACCGGGAAGCACCGTGCCCCGAGCCGACTGACGCGCCGCGGCGCGAACCTCGCCGGAGTCGCGACTCTCACAGCGGCCGGTGTCATCGGCACCCTCGGATCCCCGGCGCTCGCCGCCGACACGGAGGCGGCCGTCGCACCGGACACCGCCCCCGCCGCCCCGGCCCCCGCCATCGTCATCGACGACTCGCTCGCCGCGACGATCGACGCCCAGGCCGACGCGCAGCACCTGGCCGCCCGGAAGGCCGCGGCGGCGAAGGCACAGGCGAAGGCGGAGGCCAAGGCCGCCGCCCGCGCCAAGGCCGAGGCGAAGCGCAAGGCGGAGGCCCGCGCCAAGGAGGCACGCGAGGCCGAGGAGCGCGCGGCACGGGCCGCGGAGCGCGAGCGCCTCGGCTCCTTCCAGCTCCCGGTCGCGGGCTCACCGGTCACCACCGGTTACCGGACGGGCGGCTCGCTCTGGTCCTCCGGCAGCCACTCCGGCGTCGACTTCCGCGCGGCGTCCGGCACTTCGGTCGTGGCTGTCGGCGCGGGCACCGTCGTCGAGGCCGGCTGGGGCGGCGCGTACGGCAACAACGTCGTGATCCGTATGAACGACGGCACGTACACCCAGTACGGCCACCTCTCCTCGATCGGCGTCTCCGTCGGCCAGGGCGTCACGCCGGGCGCACCGATCGGCCTCTCGGGCTCGACCGGCAACTCGACCGGCCCGCACCTGCACTTCGAGGCGCGCACGAGCGAGGAGTACGGCTCCGACATCGACCCGGTCGCGTATCTGCGCGGGCACGGGGTGGCTGTCTAGGGCGGGTCCGGGAAGTAGCGTCGTCCGCCCGCAGGGCGGGGCGCGCGGCGGCTGGTGCGGTGCGTCGCAAGGCGGAGGATCGGCCTCGTACCGGGCGTACTCGGCCGACTCCGACAACGCCGCGAGGCGCCGTGCCAGGCGCCGCGGGCCAGGCGGGACTTTGCGGACCCGCCCTAGGGCGGGTCCGGCGGGTGTCCGCGTACGACGAAGGCCCCGGCGGCGGTCCCGCCGGGGCCTTCGTCGTGCGTACGCGGTGCCTCAGACGGTCTCGGGAAGCTCGTCCAGGCCCTCCGCGACCAGCTTCGCCAGCCGGTCAAGCGCGACCTCGGCGCCGTCCGCGTCGGAGAACAGGACGACCTCGTCGCCGCCCTGCGCGCCCAGTCCCAGCACGGCGAGCATCGACGCCGCGTTGACCGGGCTGCCGTCCGCCTTGGCGATCGTCACCGGAACGCCGGAGGCCGTGGCGGCGCGGACGAAGATGGAGGCGGGACGGGCGTGCAGGCCCTCGGCCCAGCCGACGTTGACGCGGCGCTCAGCCATGGTGTTGCCCTTCAATGTCACAGTTGTTGTCTAGACCAGTGTCTCATGTGCCCCGTAACGGACCGGTGCGGCACCCCCCAGCCTGCCCCGGCCGGGCAGCCGACGCTACCGGTGTGCGCGCCGTAGGCTCTCCCCATGACGCCGCCGTCGCAGCACGCGTACCCCGCTCACTGGGAAGCAGACGTGGTCCTGCGCGACGGGGGCACCGCGCGCGTGCGGCCCATCACCACCGATGACGCCGAGCGGCTGGTCAGCTTCTACGAACAGGTCTCGGACGAGTCGAAGTACTACCGCTTCTTCGCGCCCTACCCCCGGCTCTCCGACAAGGACGTCTACCGGTTCACCCACCACGACTACGTGGACCGGGTGGGCCTCGCGGTGACCGTCGGCGGCGAGTTCGTCGCCACCGTCCGCTACGACCGCATCGACAGCCGGGGCATGCCCGCGTCGGCGCCGGCCGACGAGGCGGAGGTCGCGTTCCTCGTCCAGGACGCGCACCAGGGGCGCGGGATCGCCTCCGCGCTCCTCGAACACATCGCCGCGGTGGCCCGCGAGCGCGGGATCAGGCGCTTCGCGGCGGAGGTGCTGCCCGCCAACAACAAGATGATCAAGGTGTTCCGGGACGCCGGGTTCACCCAGAAACGCAACTTCGAGGACGGCTCGGTCCGTCTCGTCCTCGACCTCGAACCGACCGCCGAGTCGCTCGCCGTCCAGCGGGGCCGCGAACAGCGCGCCGAGGCGCGCTCCGTGCAGCGGCTCCTCGGTCCGTCGTCCGTGGCCGTCGTCGGCGCCGGCCGCACGGCGGGCGGCGTGGGCCGCGCCGTCCTGCGCAACCTTCTGGACGGCGGCTTCACGGGCCGTACGTACGCGGTGAACCTGGCCCTGCCCCCGGAACTCGCCGAGATCGACGGCGTCCCGGCCGTCCGCTCCCTCGCGGAGATCGAGGAGCCCGTCGACCTCGCGGTCGTCGCCGTCCCCGCCGAGCGGGTGCCCGACGTCGTCGCCGACTGCGGCGAACACGGCGTCCAGGGCCTGGTGGTGCTGTCCGCCGGATACGCCGAGAGCGGGCCCGCCGGGCGGGAGCGGCAGCGCGAACTGGTGCGGCAGGCCCGGTCGTACGGGATGCGGGTCATCGGCCCCAACGCGTTCGGCGTCATCAACACCGCGCCACCGGTCCGGCTCAACGCCTCCCTCGCGCCCGAGCCGCCCGACCGGGGACGGATCGGCCTCTTCACCCAGTCGGGCGCGATCGGCATCGCGCTGCTCGCGGGACTGGTACGGCGCGGCGCGGGACTGTCCACGTTCATCTCGGCGGGCAACCGCGCGGACGTCTCCGGCAACGACTTCCTCCAGTACTGGCACGACGACCCGGACACCGACGTCGTGCTGCTG
The DNA here is from genome assembly GCF_042870175.1 of Streptomyces sp. NPDC006643. Lineage (NCBI taxonomy): Bacteria > Bacillati > Actinomycetota > Actinomycetes > Kitasatosporales > Streptomycetaceae > Streptomyces > Streptomyces sp. NPDC006643. The sequence continues at coordinate 131,668 of NZ_JBIAHA010000013.1, forward strand.
TACCTCGAATCGATCGGCAACCCGCGGAAGTTCACGCGTCTGGCGCGGCGTACGGGGGCGGTCAAGCCGGTCGTCGTCGCGAAAGGCGCGCGGCACAGCGGCAGCGCGCCGCCGGGGCACGCGGTGCCGGTCACCCGCATCCCGGACGCGACGGTCTCCGCGCTGCTCAGCCAGGCCGGGGTGATCCGCGTGGACACCGTCACGGAACTGGTGGACGCCGGTCTCCTGCTCTCGACCCAGCCCCTCCCGGCGGGCCCGCACGTGGCGATCCTCGGCAACTCCGAGTCGCTCGGCCTCCTCACGTACGACGCCTGCCTGACGGAGGGCCTGCGCCCGCTGCCCCCGCTCGACCTCACGACGGCGGCCCGCCCGGAGGACTTCCGTACGGCGCTGGCGACGGCGCTGGCGGACCCCGGCTGCGACGCGGTCGTGGTCACGGCGATCCCCTGGGTGAACGAGAACGGCACGAGGGAATCGGGCGACGGCGAGGTCCTGGCGACGGCGCTGCGCGAGGCGGCCTCGGCGTCCCCGGCCAAACCGGTGGCGGTGGTCCACGTCGAGATCGGCGGCCTGGCGAAGGCACTCTCGGCGGCGACGACGACGGCCCCGCCCCGGGACGAGCCACCGGGCCCGCCCGGCCCCGTCCCCGCTGCTCCGCACCGTACGACGCCGCCCGCGCCGCCCGCGCCGAGCGACTCCGGGGGCCCGAACTCGTCGCCGCAGCCTGCCGCCCCCGCGCCTGCCGCCCCCGCGCCTGACGGCCCGGCTGCCGGTGCCGGCGCCGAGGGTCCGGGCGCGGGTGGTGACACCGAGGTCTCGGCCGATCGGCCCGCGCCCGTGCCGGCATCCGGCGCCACCCCCGACCTCGCCCGCGGTGCCGGCGAGCGCGGCCCGGTGTCCGGGGTTGCCACCCCCGCCCCCGGCGGTCCGCACACATCGCCCAGCGTCGGCCCCGGCCCCGCATCGGCCGCCACCCCCACCCCCGGCCGGATCCCCGCCTACCCCGCCGCCGAGCGTGCCGTGCGGGCGCTTGGGCAGGCCGTTACCTATGCGCAGTGGCGGCGGCAGGCCGCCGAGCCCGGGAAGGTGCCCGAGTACGACGACATCGACGAGAGCGGAGCCGCCGCCCTCATCGACCGGCTGCTCGGCGACGCGCCGGCCGACCCGCGCGGCGCGGCCCTCGGGGACGACGACACCCGCGAGCTGCTCGGGCGGTACGGGATCGCCGTACGGCCCACCCTGCCCGCGCCCGGACCCGACGGCGCCGTCGAGGCCGCCGCGCGGCTCGGCTACCCCGTCGCGCTCAAGACCACCGCGCCGCATCTGCGCCACCGGGCCGACCTCGGCGGCGTACGGCTCGATCTCGCCGACGAGGCGCAGCTGCGGTCGGCGTACCGCGAGCTGACCGACCTCCTCGGTGAGCCCGCCGAGCTGCGGCCCGTCGTCCAGGCGATGGCACCGCGCGGGGTGGACACCGTCGTGCGCGCCGTCATCGACCCGGCCGCCGGCGCCGTGCTGTCGTTCGGGCTGGCGGGCGTGGCCTCCGAACTGCTGGGCGATCTGGCGCACCGGCTCGTCCCCGTCACCGACCGCGAGGCCGCCGAACTGCTCCGGTCCATCCGCACCGCGCCCCTCCTCTTCGGCTGGCGCGGCTCCGCGCCCGTCGACACCGCCGCCCTCGAAGAGCTGCTGCTCCGGGTGTCCCGGCTCGTCGACGACCACCCGGAGATCGTCTCCGTGGCGCTCGAACCGGTGGTGGTCGCCGCGCGGGGTCTCTCCGTGCTCGGCGCGAGCGTCCGGCTCGCCCCGCCGCCGTCCCGCGACGACCTCGGCCCCCGCCGCCTGCCCAGCTACTGACGGGGTCCGTACGGTCCTGGCCATACATCCCGCCACCGTAGGATGGGGTCCATGGCGAAGACCGGTACGACGACCCAGGGGCTGCGCACGGCTATCGAGCGCAGTGGCTACTACCCGGCTCTCGTGGCCGAAGCGGTGGAGGCCGCTGTCGGTGGCGAGCCGATCGCCTCGTATCTGGTCCATCAGGAGACGACGTTCGACTCCAACGAGGTCCGCCGGCATGTCACCGTCCTCGTCCTCACCGCCCGCCGCTTCATCGTCAGCCACACCGACGAGCAGGCCGCCGACACCAGTTCGCCGACGCCGTACGCCACCACCTCCACCGAGTCCGTCAAGCTGGACCGGATCTCGTCCGTCGTGGTCAGCCGTGTCGTCGCGAATCCCGAGTCGTACACCCCCGGCACGCTGCCCCGCGAAGTCGTCCTGACCATCGGCTGGGGCGCGGTCGCCCGTATCGATCTGGAGCCCGCCGCCTGCGGCGACCCCAACTGCGAGGCCGACCACGGCTACACCGGCAACTCCACCGCCGACGACCTCAGCCTGCGCGTCAGCGAGGCGGGTGACGGGCCCGACACCGTACGGCAGACGCTCGTCTTCGCCCAGTCGCTCTCGGAAGCCACCACGGCCGCCGCGTCGTCGACCGGCCGTTGATGGCCGCCGGCCGCGCCGCCCAGCCCGCCGCCTGGCAGGACCCGGTCCCGCTCGCGCTGGACACCGCGCCCGTCCCCGAGTACGGCGGCGGCTCGCTCGCCGATCTGCTGCCCACGCTCGTCACCGGCCAGGGTGTCACCGTCCCGGGCGGCGTCATCCCCGAACTCACCCCCGCCGACCGCAACTGCGTCTTCCTGATCGACGGCCTCGGCTGGCAGCAGATCAAGGACCACCCCGACGAGGCCCCGTATCTGACGTCGCTGCTGGCCACGTCGCGCGGCGGCACCGGCCGGCCGATCACCGTCGGTTTCCCGGCCACCACCGCGACCTCCCTCGCCTCGTTCGGTACGGGCCTGCCGCCGTGCGCCCACGGCCTGCCCGGCTACACCGTGCGCGACCCCGCGACCGGCGCGCTGATGAACCAGCTCCGCTGGCGCCCCTGGACCGACCCGCACGTGTGGCAGCCGCATCCCACCTGCTTCCAACTCGCCGACGCCGCCGGGATCCACACCGCGCAGGTCTCGTCCCCGGTCTTCGAACGCACACCGCTCACCGACATCGCGCTGAGCGGCGGCACCTTCCACGGCCGTCTCTCCGGCGAGGAGCGCATGGACCTCGCCGCCGCCCAACTGGCCGCGGGGGACCGGTCGCTGGTCTACACGTACTACAGCGAGGTCGACGGCAAGGGCCACAAGTTCGGCATGGACTCCGACGCCTGGCGCGGCCAGCTCATGTATGTGGACCGGCTCGCCCAGCGCCTCGCCGAGCAACTGCCGCCGCGCTCCGCCCTGTACATCACCGCCGACCACGGCATGATCGACATCCCCTTCGACGAGGAGTCGCGCATCGACTTCGACGAGGACTGGGAGCTGCGCGCCGGTGTCGCCCTCCTCGGCGGCGAGGGCCGCGCCCGCCACGTGTACGCCGTACCGGGCGCCGAGGCGGACGTACTCACCGTCTGGCGCGAGGTGCTGGGGGACCGGTTCTGGGTCGCGAGCCGCGACGAGGCCGTCGCGGCGGGCTGGTTCGGTCCGCCGGACGGTGTGGAGGAGCGGGTGTACGGCCGGATCGGCGATGTCGTCGCCGCCGCCCACGACGACGTGGTCATCACCGCCTCCGTCCTGGAGCCGCGCGAGTCCGCGATGGTCGGGATGCACGGTTCGATGACCCCCGTCGAGCAGTTGGTACCGCTCCTCGAAGTACGCTCGTAGCCGCCCCGCCCCGGTCCCGCCCGGCGCACCCGTTCTCCCGCCGTATCCGAAAGGCCTTCACTTCCTCATGCCCGAGCTGGTGTTCTTCTCCGGAACGATGGACTGCGGAAAGAGCACCCTGGCTCTTCAGATCGAGCACAACCGCTCGGCCCGGGGTCTCCTCGGCATGATCTTCACGCGCGACGACCGCGCCGGCGAGGGCAAACTCTCCTCCCGGCTCGGCCTGGTGACCGACGCCGTCGAGGCGGCCGAGGGCTTCGACTTCTACGCGTACATCGTCGACCGCCTCTCCCAGGGCGGCCGTTGCGACTACGTCATCGCCGACGAGGCGCAGTTCCTCGCCCCCGAACAGATAGACCAGCTCGCCCGGATCGTGGACGATCTCGACCTGGACGTCTTCGCCTTCGGCATCACCACCGACTTCCGCACCAGGCTCTTCCCGGGCTCGCGGCGGCTGGTGGAACTCGCCGACCGCGTCGAGGTCCTCCAGGTCGAGGCGCTGTGCTGGTGCGGCGCGCGGGCCACGCACAACGCCCGTTCGGTGGGCGGGGTGATGGTGGTCGAGGGCGCCCAGGTCGTCGTCGGCGACGTGCACCACTCGCAGGACGAGGTCGGCTACGAGGTGCTGTGCCGGCGCCACCACAGGCGCAGGATGACGGCGGCCACCGCCAGGGCCGCCGCGCTGTCACCGGACGTGCTGCCCGTCGAGATGGGCGACGGCCCCGCCGTACACCGCGACACCGCACCCGCGCCCGGCCACTGAGGCCCAGGCTACGTACCCCCCGCCGCGACCGACCCCTGGGTCACCGACCCCGGCGCGACCGGCCCCGCTCAGCGGGCCGCCGACCGCACCACACTGAAGACCGCGCCCTCCGGATCCGCCAGGGTCGCCACCCGCCCCGCCGCCGTCTCCCACGGCGGATCGATCACATGCCCGCCCAACTCGACGCCGCGCCGCGCCGCGTCGTCCGTGTCGGCCACCTCGAAATACGTCATCCAGTGCGACGCCCGGATCGGGCCCAGCCCCTCGCCCACCCCGTGCAGCGTCGCCACCGCGCGCCCGTCGAGGCGCAGCGTCACCACGTCGTCGCCGTCCTTGTCGACGGCCTCCAGGTCGTATCCGAAAACCGACCGGTAGAACGTACTCACCCACGAAGCCTCGCGGGTCACCAACTCGTTCCAGACAGGCGTCCCGTGCGGCCCGGCCACCGCGGTCCCGGTGTGCGCCCGCGCCTGCCAGATCCCGAAGACCGCGCCGGCCGGATCCGACGCCATCGCCAGCCGCCCCTCGTTCCCCGCGTCCAGCGGCCCCACCCCGACGGTGCCGCCGCAGCCCCTGATCGACTCGGCCGTCGCGTCGGCGTCGTCCGTGGCGAGATACGTCGTCCACGCCAGCGGCAACCGTCTCCCCGGCGCCAGTTCACCGATCCCGGCGACCTCCTTGCCGTCGAGGACGGCACGCACGTACGGGCCGAACTGCTGGGCTCCCGGCACCCGGACGAAGGTCCAGCCGAACATCGCTCCGTAGAACTCCTGGGTCGTGCCGAGGCCGCGCACCATCAGACTCACCCAGCATGGAGTGCCGGGTCTGCGCCGGACCGGTGCCTCAGTCATCGTCTCTCTCTCCTCGAACCGTTCGCGGACGGCCGTGATCGGGATGGACATGCGGAAGACAGGCCAGACGCCTCGAAACGGCGCGGCCGGGTGCCCGAGCAGATGGTTCCACTCCTCGCCGCGCCCCGCGCCCCGGCCGCGCCGCTTTTGGCGTGATCCAGCAACAGGATGACCGTTTTGACAAGGACGTAACGTCGCCGTGTCATCACGCACGGGTCCGAGCCGAAATCCCTTGCCGGTACGCGAGGATGGCACGCATGACAGTCATCATCTCCGCGTCCGAACTCGCCGACCGGACGGCCGGGCCCCGGCCGCCCGTCCTGCTCGACGTCCGCTACGCCCCCGGTGCCCCGCCCGGCCGCCCGGAGTACGAGGCCGGCCATCTGCCGGGCGCCGTCTTCGTCGACCTCGACGCGGAACTCGCCGCCCCGCCCGGCGCCGGTGGCCGTCATCCGCTGCCCGACGTCGCGGCGTTCGGCGCGGCGATGCGCCGCGCGGGCGTCTCGGCCGGCACCCCCGTCGTCGTCTACGACGCCGGACTGGGCTGGGCCGCGGCCCGCGCCTGGTGGCTGCTGCGCTGGACCGGGCACCGGGACGTACGGGTGCTGGACGGCGGACTCGCGGGCTGGGACGGCCCGTTGACCACCGAGATCCCCACGCCGGAGGAGGGCGACTTCACCCCCGTACCGGATTCGCTGCCGCTGCTCGACGCCGACGGCGCCGCCGCCCTGGCGCGCGACGGGCTGCTGCTCGACGCGCGGGCGGCCGAGCGTTACCGGGGTGACGTCGAGCCGCTGGACCGCGTCGGCGGCCACATCCCCGGCGCGGTCTCCGCGCCCACCTCCGAGAACGTCGGCGCCGACGGCCGCTTCCTCCCGGCCCAGACGCTCGCCGCCCGGTTCAAGGCCGTGGGCGCGACGGCCGACGGCACCGGCCCCGCGGTCGGTGTCTACTGCGGCTCCGGGGTGTCGGCGGCGCACCAACTGGTGGCGCTGGAGATCGCGGGCATCCCGGCGGCGCTGTACGCCGGTTCCTGGTCGGAGTGGACGGCGGACCCCGAGCGCCCGGTGGCGACGGGCCCCGACCCCCAGTAGCGGCGGGCGCGCGACGTCATGGGCCGGGGCCGTACGCGCTGTCGCGTACGGCCCCGGCCCCATGCACTCAGTTCTGTCAGTCCTGCTTCTTACGACGCGTGCCGAAGACGATCTCGTCCCAGCTCGGCACGGCGGCCCGGCGGCCCGGCCGTACGCCGTCGGCCTCCGCCTGACGGTCCGTCGTACCGGTCAGCCGATCGCGATGGCCCGCCACCGAACGCGGCATCAGCACATCCGCGTACGCGGACCCCGCGCCCGCCGAGGCGGCCGGTGCCACCGGCTCCTCCTCCTCGGGCGCCTGACCGGGCTCGATGGCCGGCGGCTCGGGCGGCGAAGGCCGCTCCGGGACCACCATGTCGCCACGGAAGCTCGGCACCGCCTCCAGCAGGCTGGTCAGGGTGTCGCGTTCGCTGGTGTCCTCGTCCGGATCCGGCGCCGGCCGATCCATCTGCCGCTCCAGCGCGCGGTCGAGGGGGCGTTCGCGATCCCTCGGCAGCCGCGCGATGCGCGGGACGAAGGGAAAGCTCGGCTCCTTCGTGCCGACGGCGAGCGAGTCGTCCGTCTCGCCGATCAGCGAGCGCGCCTCGTCGTCGACGGCCTGCACGAGCCGCCGGGGCGGGTCGTACGTCCAGCTCGCCGAGTGCGGTTCGCCCGCGACCCGGTAGACGAGCAGGACTTCCCAGGTGCCGTCGTCGCGGCGCCACGAGTCCCACTGCGCGGTCTCCTTCTCGGCGCCGCGCATGAGCAGCCGCTCGTTCACCGCCTCGCCCAGCTGGGGACCGGTGTTCTCGCCGGGGCGGCGTACCGCCGTCTTCCTGGCGCGCTCGGCCATGAAGGCACGCTCCGCCAGCACGGGACCCTCGAAGCGGCGCACCCGGTCGACCGGGATCCCGGCCATCTGGGCGACCTCTTCGGCGGACGCTCCTGAACGTATCCGCGCCTGGATGTCACGGGGCCTGAGGTGGCTCTCCACCTCGATCTCGATCTGGCCGAGGCGGGCACGGTCGTTGCGCACGGCCGCGCGCAGCCGCTCGTCGATGGGGAGCGTGTACTCCGTGCTGTCGGCAGCCTTGAGCACCAGTCGTGTGCCGTCGTTGGAGACGGCCACGACACGCAGTTCGGGCATGGGGACCTCCCGGGTGGTGCCTGCCGACGTCACGTGCGTCGCTGCTTCCGCTAGTCGAGTGTGACCTGCCCGGGTGCAGCCTGCCACAACCTTGCCGAGTTGCCCGGCGTGTCGGGCATGGGCCCTGGAACGCCGTCATGACACGGTTGCCTGTTTGCGACGCAGAGTGACAGACCTGGTCACGTTACGTAACAGACGCCCGTGCGGTGCCATCGCGCCGCCGGATCGAGTGCCACTTCGGCCCCCTCCCGTAGACCCGGACACCTGTGAGGGAGTCCGGCCCCAGGGCTCGCCACAGTACTCCATTCGGGCCATCGGGGTGGACTGCCACGCCACCGAAGTTCTCCGCGGGTACGGCAGTTGAGGGGGTGTCCGTATCCCGTACGGGTGTCCCAATTCACACAATCTCCAGAAGCGGAACTATCCGATTCGCTCACATGTCCCTTCTTGGTGCACGGTGGGGCAGATGGGCAAGCAGAGGTCGGAGATGGATCAGAGGCAGAATCCGGGCATACGGACCGGTGCGGAGAGCGCGGCACAGGCCGGGACGCAGGGCGGGACGCAGCGGCTCGAACTGAGCGTGCCGCAGGTGGCCGGCAGCGCGCTCGCGGCCGTCGCGGCGGCGGTGTTCGCCTCCAAGCTCGGGGTGTACGGCACGATCATCGGCGCCGGCGTGGTGAGCGTGATCGCCACCTGCGGCGGCACGGTCTTCCAGCATCTGTTCCGGCGCACCGGCGACCAGATACGCGAGGTCTCGGTCCAGGTGAAGCCGAGGGCGCGCCAGGTGTACGACTCCGAACCGGCCCCGTCCGCCCCACCCCTCCGGCAGCCGTCCCCTCAGCGGCCCTCCGCCGAGGACGAGTTCGGGGGAGCCACCACGTACGGCACACGGGTACGCGGCTGGAAGCGGTCCGTCGTCGCGGCCGTGGTCGTCTTCGCCGTGGCGATGCTCGGCATCACCGCCTACGAACTCGCCGCCGGCCAGGACCTGAGCGGCGGCAAGGGGACGACCTTCAGCTCTGTCGTACGCGGCGGGGACACCGACCGCGACCCCTCGCCCGACAAGCCGGCCGAGCCCGGGGGCGGCGGACCGTCCCCCTCCGACGACGGCACGGGCGGTGGCGACGGCACCGACAAGGGCACCACCCCGGACCCCGGCGCCTCCACCGGAGGCACCCCCGACCCGTCCGCACCGGGCGACGGGCAGAGCCCCAACACCCCGGAGACCGGCGGCCCTTCGACCGCCCCGTCCCCCGAGACCTCGCAACCGGGCGGTGACTCCGGCGGATCGGCCGATCCCGGCGGCCGGCCCGCCGTACCCCCGCCGTCCACGGCCCCGACGCCCGCGCCCTCCGGCGAATGACGGCAGACGGCGCTACCCGCCGATGACCCGCCGCAGATACGGATTGCCGAACAGCCGCTCCGGGTCGAGCCGGTCCCGTACCGCCGTGAACTCCTCGAAGCGCGGATAGACCCCGGCCAGATACGCCGCGTCCCGCGTGTGCACCTTGCCCCAGTGCGGCCGGCCGCCGTGCGCGGTCATGATCCGCTCCACCGCCGTGAAGTACGAGCGGTAGGGCGTGCCACGGTAGAGATGGACCGCGATGTACGCCGTCTCCCGCCCCGACGCCGTCGACAGCGGGATGTCGTCGGCGGGCGCCGTCCGCACCTCCACGGGGAAACTCACCCGCAGTGGTGAACGCTCGATCATGGCCTTGACCTCGCGCAGCGCACCGACCGCCGCCTCGCGCGGCAGGGCGTACTCCATCTCCACGAAGCGCACCCGGCGCGGGCTGGTGAAGACTTTGTAAGGAATGTCCGTGTACATCCGGGCGGAGAGGGCACGGCTGGAGATCCGGGCCATCGCGGGGATGGTCCTGGGCACCGCCCGGCCGACCGAACAGACCACCTGGAACAGCTTGTTGGAGAGAAGTTCGTCCTCGATCCAGCCGCTGACCGCGCCGGCGGGGGCCGCCGGGCCCGCGCTGCGGTTGTTGCGCTTGGTGTTGCAGTTGCCGGTGTGCGGAAACCAGTAGAACTCGAAGTGCTCGTTCTCGGTGACGAGCGCGTCGAACTCGGCCGTCACCCGGTCGAACGGCATCGGCACCTCGTGCGCCGTCAGCAGGAAGACCGGCTCCACTGCGAAGGTGATCGCCGTCACGACCCCGAGCGCGCCGAGCCCGATCCGGGCGCTCGCGAAGATGTCCGGATTCTCGGTCGGTGAGCACGTCAGTACGGAGCCGTCCGCCGTGACCAGCTCCAGCGCCCGGATCTGCGCGGCGATCGACGCGGAATCGCGGCCGGTGCCGTGCGTGCCCGTGGACGTCGCGCCGGCGACGGTCTGATCCGTGATGTCGCCCATGTTGGTGAGCGACAGACCCTCCCTGGCCAGGGCCTCGTTCAGCCGCCTCAGCGGGGTGCCCGCCGCCACGGTCACGGTGCCGGCCGTCCGGTCGATCTCCCGGATGCCGGTGAGCAGTTCGGGCCGTATGAGCAGTCCGTCGGTGGTGGCCGCGGACGTGAACGAGTGCCCCGTACCGACCGCCTTCACCCGCAGCCCGTCGGCGGCGGCCGTACGGACCGCCTCGGCGATTTCTTCCACGGAGGCGGGGGACAGGACCCGGCTGGGACGCGCGCTCACGTTCCCCGCCCAGTTACGCCAGATGCCTGTCGCGTTCCTCTTCGTCGCCGCGCCCGTACCGGTGTTGGTCATCAGCCCCACGCCCCTCCCGATCCGTTGGCCGCTCCCGCAGCCGGCGGTGGCCCAGCAGCGCCACCAGGGCCGCGGCCACCCCCGCCACGACGGGCACAGCGAACCCCGCGCGCGCCCCGGAGGCGTCCACCACCCAACCTCCGGCGGAGGCGCCCAGCGCCACTCCGACGGCGAGTCCGGTACTGGTCCACGTCATGCCCTCGGTGAGCTTGGTACGAGGTACGTGCGCCTCGACGAGAGCCATCGTCGTCACCATCGTGGGGGCGACCGACAGGCCGGCGACGAAGAGCGCCACGGCCAGAAGCGGCAGACTCCCGGCCAGTTGGAGGGGGATCATACTCACGGCCATCACACAGACACCCACCAGCCACCTGCTGGACGCGCTGCCCCGCGGATTCAGCAGCCCGAAGACGGCCCCGGCGAGGCATGAGCCGAGCGCGTACACCGCGAGGACGAGGCTCGCCGCCGTCTTGTTGCCCCGCTCCTCCGCGAACGCCACCGTCACCACGTCGACGGCCCCGAAGATCGCGCCGGTCGCCACGAACGTCACCACGAGCACCCGCAGACCGGGGGAGCGCAGCGCGGTGCCCCCGGTGTGGTGCTCACGCGCCTGCGGCACCGGCTCGGTGGCCCGCTGCGCCGTCAGCCAGAAGACCCCCGTCACCAGGAACACCGCCGCCAGCAGCGGCCCCGCCTCCGGGAACCAGGCCGTGGACAGACCGATCGCGATGATCGGGCCGAAGATGAAGCAGAGTTCGTCGACGATCGACTCCCACGAGTACGCGGCGTGCAGCTCACGCGGCGACCCCCGGTACAGCTCCGCCCAGCGCGCCCGCACCATCGACCCGACGCTCGGCACACAGCCGGCGCCCGCCGCGAAGACGAAGAGGGTCCACTCCGGGGCCGACTGCTGGGCGCAGAGCAGGAGTCCGGCGACGGCGGTCACGGCGGTCAGCGCGGCGGGCCGCAGCACCCGCCGCTGGCCGTGCCGGTCCACCAGCCGGGAGATCAGCGGACCCATTCCGGCGGCGGACATCGCGAGCGTCGCCGCCAGCGCCCCCGCCAGGCCGTAACGCCCGGTGAGCTGGGAGATCATCGTCACGACGCCGATGCCCATCATGGACAGCGGCATCCGGCCGACGAGACCGGCCGCGCTGAAACTCCGGGTGCCGGGCGCGGCGAAGATCGCGCGGTAGGGACTGGCCACGTGTCGCTCCGGTGGGCGCTGTCGTGAGTGACGGCGTGTACTGCCGTGAGGGGATGTCCTGAGCACTGCCGGTAAGGAATGAACAGGCGCAGACAGCTTACGGTCCCATCGCCCCCGGGCGCGCCTCGGTTTACCGGCCCCCAACCGCGGATGGCAGGATCGGGGCATGTCCGATCAGCTAGCGACTTCCCCCTACGACGCCTTGCTCCTGCTGTCCTTCGGTGGCCCGGAAGGCCCGGACGACGTGGTTCCGTTCCTGGCGAACGTGACCCGTGGCCGGGGCATCCCCGAGGAGCGGCTGAAGGAGGTCGGGCAGCACTACTTCCTGTTCGGCGGGGTCAGCCCCATCAACGAACAGAACCGCGTCCTGCTCCAGGCACTGCGCGCGGACTTCGCCGAGAACGGCCTGGAACTGCCGGTCTACTGGGGCAACCGCAACTGGGCCCCCTATCTGACCGACACCCTGCGGGAGATGACCAAGGACGGCAGACGCCGGGTCGCCGTCCTCGCCACCAGCGCCTACGCCTCGTACTCCGGCTGCCGCCAGTACCGCGAGAACCTGGCGGACGCCCTCGCCACGCTGGTGGAGGAGGGCCTGGAGCCGCCCCGCGTCGACAAGCTGCGGCACTACTTCAACCACCCCGGCTTCGTACGGCCCATGACCGAGAGCGTGCTCGCGTCCCTCGCCGATCTCCCCGAGGACGTACGCGCGGGGGCGCACCTCGCCTTCACCACCCACTCCGTCCCGCTGGCCGCCGCCGACACCTCGGGCCCCGTGGAGGACCACGGCGACGGCGGCGCGTACGTCGCCCAGCACCTCGACGTGGCGCGGGTGATCGCCGACACGGTGCGCGAGGAGACCGGCGTCGAGCACCCCTGGCAGCTCGTCTACCAGTCGCGCAGCGGGGCGCCGCACATCCCGTGGCTGGAGCCGGACATCTGCGACCACCTGGAGGGCGTGCACGGCGCGGGGGCACCGGCGGTCGTGATGGTGCCCATCGGGTTCGTCTCGGACCATATGGAGGTGCTGTACGACCTGGACACCGAGGCCACCGCGAAGGCCGCCGAACTCGGCCTGCCGGTACGGCGTTCGGCCACGGTCGGCGCCGACGAACGGTTCGTCGCGGCCGTACGCGACCTGCTCCTGGAGCGCGCGGCGACGGAGCGGGGGCGCGCGGCCGAGCGGTGCGCGCTCGGGTCGCTCGGGCCGAGTCACGACCTCTGCCCGGTCGGCTGCTGCCCCGCGCGCACGCCGCGCCCCGCCGCCGCGGGCGCCGACAGCCCGTACGCCTGACACCGCCCCGTACCCCCTTCGCACGCCCGACACCGCCTCGTACGCCCGACGCCCTTCGCATCGCCCGGTGCCCTCCCGAGGAGTGACCTGCCCGTGACCGACCCCCTCACCACCGAACTGCTGGCCCTCGCCCTGGAGGCCGCGCGCCGGGCCGGGGAGCTGCTGCGCGACGGCCGCCCCGCCGACCTGGGCGTGGCCGCGACGAAGTCCAGCCCCATCGACGTCGTCACGGAGATGGACATCGCCGCCGAGAAACTGATCACGGGCTTTCTGGCGGAGAACCGCCCCGACGACGGCTTCCTCGGTGAGGAGGGCGCCAGTTCGGCGGGCAGCAGCGGTGTCCGCTGGGTGATCGACCCGCTGGACGGCACGGTCAACTATCTGTACGGGCTGCCGACCTGGGCCGTCTCCATCGCCGCCGAACGCGACGGGGTCACCCTCGTCGGCGTCGTCGAGGCGCCGATGCGCCGCGAGACGTTCCGGGCCGTGCGCGGCGGCGGCGCCCACCTGAACGACCGGCCGGTGAGCTGCCGCCCCGCCCCGCCGCTGGACCAGGCGCTGGTCTCGACCGGCTTCAACTACGTCACCACCGTCCGCACCCACCAGGCGGACATCGCGGCGCGGCTGATCCCCCAGCTGCGGGACATCCGGCGCGGCGGCTCCGCGGCCGTCGACCTCTGCGACGTCGCCGCCGGCCGGCTCGACGGCTACTACGAGCGCGGGCTGCACCCATGGGACCTCGCCGCCGGCGAGCTGATCGCGCGCGAGGCGGGCGCGCTCACCGGCGGCCGTCCCGGCGCCCCGGCCGACGGCGACCTCGCGGTGGCGGCGACACCCGGCGTCTTCGAACCGCTCCAGGCGCTGCTGGAGGAGTACGGCGCCTGGCACGACTGATCGGTCCGGACGGCGAGCGGATCACCCCGGACAGGAAAGGACCCCGGCGCCGTCCCATGGCGCCGGGGTCCTTCCCGTACGGGTCACACGTTGGCGGTGCCGAACTGCACGCCGTGCTCGGCGGCGAGGCGGTGCAGGTCGTCCAGCTCCTCCTGCTCGACCTCCGCGAGGAAGTCGTCGCCCGTCTCACGAGCCCGTGTGAGATCGGATTCGGTGGTCCTTATGCGCTGCAGAAGACCTGCGGTGAATGCGTCCATTGCGCCCCCTCGGCGTGGGTCGATGGCACGGGGGTGTGCCGACGTCGTGGTCAAGTGGCACCTGGAAGTGCCGACGGCGGTCGATCACGCACCACTCCCTCTGGGGGACAGAGCGGGTAGTGGCATGCCACGTAAGGGGCGTGATCTCGGGTGTGCACTCGTCATCCCCAGGGCGTGTGCGGCAGAAACCTCCCGACATTCAGGAATCTTGCGTATTCCTTCCGTATGCCCGGCGGTCGGCATTGTCTTACCGCCGGTTTATGCGCGTTGCGGGCAGGATGGGCCCGCACAGCCAGTGCTACGACCTGCCCGGTTCCCCGGATCTCCGGCAATGGGCTCAGAGGAAGGACAGCGACGTGCGCGTACTCGTCGTCGAGGACGAGCAGCTGCTCGCCGATGCGGTGGCCACCGGGCTGCGCCGGGAGGCCATGGCCGTCGACGTCGTGTACGACGGCGCCGCCGCCCTGGAGCGGATCGGGGTCAACGACTACGACGTCGTCGTACTCGACCGCGACCTCCCGCTCATCCACGGTGACGACGTCTGCCGGAAGATCGTCGAGCTGGGCATGCCGACCCGGGTGCTGATGCTCACGGCGTCGGGCGACGTCAGCGACCGGGTCGAGGGCCTGGAGCTGGGCGCCGACGACTATCTGCCGAAGCCGTTCGCCTTCACCGAGCTGACCGCCCGGGTGCGGGCGCTCGGCCGTCGTACGACCGTCCCGCTGCCGCCCGTCCTGGAACGGTCCGGCATCAAGCTCGACCCGAACCGCCGCGAGGTCTTCCGCGACGGCAAGGAGATCCAGCTCGCGCCCAAGGAGTTCGCGGTCCTCGAAGTACTGATGCGCAGCGAGGGCGCCGTGGTCTCCGCCGAGCAGCTGCTGGAGAAGGCCTGGGACGAGAACACCGACCCCTTCACCAATGTCGTGCGCGTCACGGTCATGACGCTGCGCCGCAAGCTCGGCGAGCCGCCCGTGATCGTCACCGTGCCCGGCTCCGGTTACCGGATCTGATGCCCGTGGCAACCACCCCGGCGCCCCCCACGGCGCCCCCGAAACCGACCTGGGACCCCAGACGGCCCGACCAGGCGCTGCCCTGGGTCCGTCCGACGATCCGGATACGACTGACGCTGCTGTACGGCGGCATGTTCCTGATCGCCGGCATCCTGCTGCTCTCGATCATCTATCTGCTGGCGGCGCAGGCCATCAACGAGGGCAGCGAACTGGCCCTGAAGGTGACCGGCGTCAACGTGCAGCTGACGAGCCCCACCTGCCCCGGACTCAACGAGGCCGTCAACAACGACCAGCTGAACTCGTCACTCAAGGCGTGTATGGCCGCCCAGCGCCAGCAGGCGCTCGACGACCTGCTCACCCGCTCGCTGTTCGCCCTCACCGGCCTGTCCATCATCGCTTTCGCGTTCGGTTACGCGATGGCCGGCCGGGTCCTCTCACCGCTGGGCCGGATCACCCGCACCGCGCGCCGCGTGGTCGGTTCCGACCTGGCCCGCAGGATCGAGCTGGACGGCCCCGACGACGAACTGAAAGAGCTGGCCGACACCTTCGACGAGATGCTGGAGCGGCTGGAGCGGGCCTTCACGGCGCAGCAGCGCTTCGTCGCGAACGCCTCCCACGAGCTGCGTACGCCCCTGGCGATCAACCGCACGCTGCTGGAGGTCCAGCTCTCCGATCCGGCGGCTCCTGTGGAGCTCCAGCAGCTCGGCAGGACGCTCCTGGCCACCAACGAACGCAGCGAACAGCTGGTGGAGGGCCTGCTGCTGCTCGCGCGCAGCGACAACCAGCTCGTCGAGCGCAAACCCGTCGACCTCGCCGAGGTCGCCACCCGCGCCGTCGACCAGACGCGCGGCGAGGCCGAGGCGAAGGGCGTGGAGCTGCGCGGCGAGTGTGTGCCGGCGGTCGTTCAGGGCAACGGTGTCCTGCTGGAGCGGATCGCGCTCAACCTCGTACAGAACGCCGTCCGCTACAACGTGAAGGAGGACGGCTGGGTCGAGGTCACGACCGCCGTCGAGCACGGTGAGGCGGTGCTGCTGGTGTCGAACACGGGGCCGGTCGTTCCCGCGTACGAGATCGACAACATCTTCGAACCGTTCCGCCGCCTCCGTACGGAGCGGACCGGCAGCGACAAGGGCGTGGGCCTCGGCCTGTCGATCGCCCGCTCGGTCGCGCGGGCCCACGGGGGCCGTATCATCGCGGAGCCCCGCGAGGGAGGCGGGCTCGTGATGCGTGTCACTCTGCCGGTCTGAGTTTTCGCTCCTGATCGGAGCGAAGTTCGCTTTGCGCGGAATTTTCGGGACCCGTTCCCGGTTGGGCCGTGTGTGATCGATCACAGGGGCGAATTCAAGCCTCGCACTCTCTGTGATCAAGCCCCTTGCGGAAAGCCGGGAAAATCCGGGTTTCCGGGGGTCGGGATCACGGGAAGTACACGGGGTGGCGCCCGTGAAGTACGACATTCGGACCGTGTACGGTCCGGTTCGCCACCCAATGCCGATCACTCCGGAAGAGTCCGGTTGGGTGTCGATTGAGTAACAGACCTTGATGTGAGGCAAAATCTCCGCCTCAGGTCGGGCACAAGTCCGGCCTCTCACGCGTTACGCGCTGAGACACCGATGACACCCAGAGGGGGAGAAGCGACATGGCAACGGATTACGACACCCCACGCAAGACCGATGACGACGTCGATTCCGACAGCCTTGAGGAACTGAAGGCCCGTCGGAACGACAAGTCGACATCCGCGGTCGACGTGGACGAGTTCGAGCAGGCCGAGGGACTTGAGCTGCCCGGGGCGGACCTCTCCAACGAGGAGCTGTCGGTTCGCGTACTGCCCAGGCAGGCCGACGAGTTCACCTGCATGAGCTGCTTCCTCGTGCACCACCGCAGCCAGCTGTCCCGGGAGAAGAACGGTCAGCCGATCTGCCGCGACTGCGACTGAGGAGCGGTCGGCCGTGGCAGGTGACACACCGTCCAGGAAACGGCGTTTCCGGCGCAAGAACGCGCCGGAGGCGCCCCAGAGCGGCCCGGGCCCGGCAGAAGGCGTCACGCCCGCTGCCGAGCACTCCGCTCTCCTGCCCCACCCCGGCACATCCGACGACGACGGGCGGGGCCTTCCGGCCTCGCTCGCAGCGGCCCAGGGCGACCACGACGGGCCCGTGACCGGGGCCCGGCGCCTGGGCAAGGTCAAACGGGGCATACAGAAGGGCGGCGCGAGCGCCAGGGCCGGGCTCACGCATCTCGCGGACCGGATCATCGACAACGCCCCGCGCGTCCCCGTCCGTGATCTGGCCACGCTCCGCAGGCAGTTCCCCGGGCTCGGGCCCGAAGAGCTCGCCGACAAACTCGTCGCGGGCGCGGCGAACAGCAGCTCCACGGTGGGCGCCGGGATCGGCGCCGTCGCGATGATGCCCGTACCGCCCGCGATGCCGGCCGAACTGGCCGCGGAGATCACGGCCGTCGCCGCGATCGAACTGAAACTCATCGCCGAGCTGCACGAGGTCTACGGCCTGCGTCCGCCCGGCAATCTCAAGCAGCGCAGCACCGCGTATCTGACCTCGTGGACCGAGGAGCGCGGTGTCGACATCACCAAGCCGGCGACCCTCAACTCGGCGCTCTCCGGCCGGATGAAGCGCGAACTGCGCCAGCAGATCATGAAGCGCACGGTCCGCAGCCTGCCGAACCTGGTGCCGTTCATGATCGGGGCGGCCGTCGGCGCGATGATGAACCGCCGCGACACCCAGAAGGTCGCCGAACGCATCCGTAAGGACCTGCGCGCCCGTCAGATCTCCTGGAACACCCTGCCCGCCCTGCCGCCGCTGGAGCAGCCCAAGATGCTGCCTCCCGAGTTCCCCAAGGAGCTGGGTCGTTAGGGCGCGTCCTCCGCCTTCACCAGCGCCTCCCGCGCCGCCTCCAGCGCCTTCGCGAGCGCCTTCGGGCGCCGGGTCGACACATAGACGTAGGGAGTCGGGTCCGCCGGGTCGGTGATCTCCACCCGCAGCGCCGTCGGGATGTAGCTGCGCAGCAGCATGAAGGCGCGGGGATCGGCCTTGTGCATGCGCCAGGCGCGCGCCTCGTCGGCGCCCAGCACGTGCGCGTCGCCGAGCGCCGCCACCGGGATCCGGGCATGGCCCGCGACCAGCGAGCCGGCCACCACGCGGATCCGCGCGGAGCCGTACGAACTGACCGCCAGCGCCGCCGCCAGCCCCGTCACCACCACCGCCCCCAGCATGGGCACCGTGCCCAGCGGCAGCAGGATCAGACCCCCTGAGAGCGCGACGAGAACGGTGATCACCCACCAGGAACCCGGTGCGGTGAGACGTTCGTCGTAAGGCGCCGCTGATTGCTCCATGGAGCCAAGCTTGGCACGGTGCGACCGGCGGGTAGCCGCGCGGGTAAGGTCTGCGCCTGTGAGTACTGTGCCCTCCGGGGGGAAGACCCCCCGTTCCGCCGTCCGGTCCCCGGCTCTGACGCCGCCGGCCGACGCCATAGCGCCGGTACGGCACCCACAGGCCCCCGCCCCGGGGGAGCCGATCGGTTCGCACTACGCGCACTGCTTCGGCTGCGGCGACGAGCAGCCGCACGGCCTCCTCCTCCAGAGCCGGGCCGGCGAAGGCGTCTCGATCACCGCGGAGTTCACGGTACGGCCCGCCCATCAGGGCGCCCCCGGCCTCGCGCACGGCGGAGTGCTCGCCACCGCGCTCGACGAGTCGCTCGGCGCGCTCCAGTGGCTGCTGCGCGTGATCGCCGTGACCGGCAAGCTGGAGACGGACTTCGTCCGCCCCGTACCGGTCGGCACCGTCCTCTTCCTGACCGCCGAGGCCACCGCCGTGAGCGGCCGGAAGATCTTCTGCTCCGCCACCGGCCGGCTCGGCGGGCCCGACGGCCCCGTCGCCGTCCGCGCCGGCGCCCTCTTCGTCGAGGTGAAGGTCGACCACTTCGTCGACAACGGCCGCCAGGAGGAGATCCAGGTGGCCATGGCCGACCCCGACCAGGTCAGGCGCGTCCGCGCCTTCGAGGTGAACCCATGAGCCCCAGTCCCCGCACCCCCGTCGACGTGCTGATCCGCCGGACCGACCCCGAGGTGCCGCTGCCCTCGTACGGGCACCCGGGCGACGCCGGCGCCGATCTCGTGACCACCGAGGCCGCCGATCTCGCTCCGGGCGAACGCGCCGTGCTGCCCACCGGGGTTTCCCTCGCGCTGCCCGACGGGTACGCCGCCTTCGTACATCCGCGATCCGGGCTGGCCGCGCGCTGTGGAGTGGCCTTGGTGAATGCCCCGGGGACGGTGGATGCCGGGTACCGTGGGGAGATCAAGGTGATCGTGGTCAATCTCGATCCGCGCGAGACGGTGCGGTTCGAGCGGTTCGACCGGATTGCCCAACTGGTCGTCCAGCAGGTCGAGAAGGTGCGCTTCCACGAGGTGGCGGAGCTTCCCGGCTCGGCGCGGGCCGAGGGGGGCTTCGGGTCCACCGGCGGTCATGCCGCGGTGGACGGTTCACAGGGCGGGAATCGATACGCATCGGTCGTATCCGACCGGGAAGGACAGTGACGTGTTCGGACGTCGCAAGAAGAGCGGTGCCGCCGATGACACGGCGGGCGAGGCCGAGCAGGTCGTCGACGACAACGACGCCGATGACACGCAGGACGGGGCCGAGGAGCCCCGCCGGGTGAATCTTCCCCCGGCCCCCCGGCCCGACGGGCCGTGGGACATCTCCGAGGTCTCCAAGCCCGACGAGGGCCGCGTCGACCTGGGCGGCATCTTCGTCCCCGGAGTCGACGGAATGGAGCTTCGTGTAGAGGTGGCGGGTGACGCGATCGTCGCGGCGACCGTCGTCGTACGCGACAGCGCCGTACAGCTCCAGGCCTTCGCCGCTCCCAAGAAGGAGGGCATCTGGAGCGAGGTGCGCGAGGAGATCGCCTCGGGCATCACGCAGCAGGGCGGCATCATCGACGAGGTCGAGGGCCCGCTCGGCTGGGAGCTGCGGGCCCAGGTGCCCGTACAGCTCCCGGACGGCACCGGCGGCGTACAGCTCGTGCGCTTCATCGGGGTCGACGGGCCGCGCTGGTTCCTGCGCGGAGTGATCTCCGGACAGGGCGCGGTGCAGCCCGAGGCCGCCGGACTGCTGGAGCAGATCTTCAAGGACACGGTCGTCGTGCGCGGCGAGGGCCCCATGGCGCCCCGCGACCCGATCGTCCTGAAGCTCCCCGACGACGCGCAGATGGTCGCCGAGGGTGTCCAGCAGGCCGAGGAGCAGGAAGGTTCCCGCTTCGCCGGCGGCATGGGGCAGCTCCAGCGCGGCCCCGAGATCACCGAGGTGCGCTGACCCGGGGGTTCGCCCTCTTCGCCGTACGCGCGGGTGGGCCGCGCTCCCATGACGGGGGCGCGGCCCACCGCCGTTTCCGGCCGCCGTCACCATTGCCCGGCCGCGTGCGCCCCGCACATACTGACGCCGGGGAATCCGCACCGTACGGGGGAAATGAGTCATGACCGAGAGCAGCAGCACCGCCACGACCGTCGCCGCCCCGCCGGCCGAGCCCATGGTGCGGGTGACCGGCCTCCACCGCTCGTACGGCACCGGCGCCGCCGCCGTCCACGCGCTGCGCGGGGTGTCCTTCACCGTGCCGCGCGGGGAGCTGATCGCGCTCAAGGGGCGGTCGGGATCGGGCAAGACGACCCTGCTCAACCTCGTCGGCGGCCTCGACACCCCGGACGCCGGACAGATCACCGTCGACGGCACGGACCTCGCCACCCTCGGCGAGAACGGCCTGCTCGCCCTGCGCCGCGACCGCGTCGGCTTCATCTTCCAGTCCTTCGGCCTGCTCCCCATCCTCACCGCCGCCGAGAACGTCGGCGTACCCCTTCGGCTGCGCAAGGCCGACCCGCGCGAGCGCGAGGAACGGGTGGCGCTGCTGCTCGCCCTGGTCGGCCTCGGCGACCACGCCGCGCAGCGGCCCGGCGAGCTGTCCGGCGGCCAGAAGCAGCGCGTCGCCATCGCCCGCGCCCTGGCCAACCGGCCCGCCCTGCTGATCGCCGACGAACCCACCGGGCAGCTCGACGCGGAGACCGGGCTCGCCGTGATGGAGCTGCTGCGCGCCGTCGTACGCAGCGAGGGCGTCACCGCGCTCGTGGCCACCCATGACGCGCAGCTCCTCGGCCTCGCCGACCGGGTCCTGGAACTCGCCGACGGACATCTCGTGGAGCATGAGCGCGCCCCGCGCCCGTAACCCCCCGGCCGGTCCCCGAGGGGTGTCCCGCCCATCAGAATCGTGTCAAGACGGACCCCGCACCCTGCGGAATGTCCGTTTCGGGGGTCTGTCTGGCTGTACCTTCGGGCGGGAAGCCGCGAGGGGACGCAGCGGCTCGGTGGGAAGACAATGGGGCCATGGGACGCGGCAAGCTACGGATCTACCTGGGCGCGGCACCGGGCGTCGGCAAGACGTACGCGATGCTGTCCGAGGCACACCGGCGCGTGGAGCGCGGCACCGACTGCGTCGTGGCGTTCGTCGAGCACCACAACCGGCCCCGTACCGAGGTGATGCTCAAGGGCCTCGAACAGATCCACCGCCGTGAGCTGCCGCACCGGGGCACCGTCTTCACCGAGATGGACGTGGACGCGGTCATCGAGCGCCGCCCCGCCGTCGCCCTCGTGGACGAACTCGCGCACACCAATGTCCCGGGCTCCCGGAACTCCAAACGCTGGCAGGACGTCGAGGAACTGCTCCAGGCGGGCATCGATGTCGTCTCGACCGTCAACATCCAGCACCTGGAATCACTCGGCGATGTCGTCGAGTCGATAACAGGGGTACGGCAGCGCGAGACCGTCCCCGACGAAATGGTCAGACGGGCCGACCAGATCGAACTTGTCGACATGTCGCCCCAGGCCCTGCGGCGCCGTATGGCGCACGGCAACATCTACCAGCCCGACAAGGTCAACGCCGCGCTCTCCCACTACTTCCGCCCCGGCAACCTCACCGCGCTGCGCGAACTCGCCCTCCTGTGGACCGCGGACCGGGTGGACGAATACCTCCAGCAGTACCGGGGCGAGCACAACATCCGCTCCACCTGGCAGGCCCGCGAGCGCATCGCCGTCGGCCTCACCGGCGGACCCGAGGGCCGTACGCTCATCCGCCGCGCCGCCCGCATGGCCGCCAAGGGCTCCGGCAGCGAGATCCTCGCCGTCTACATCGCCCGCAGCGACGGCCTCACCTCCGCCTCGCCCAAGGAACTGACCCTCCAGCGCACCCTGGTCGAAGACCTCGGCGGCACCTTCCACCACGTCATCGGCGACGACGTGCCCTCGGCGCTGCTGGAATTCGCGCGCGGCGTCAACGCCACCCAGATCGTGCTCGGCTCCAGCCGGCGCAAAGCCTGGCAGTACATCTTCGGGCCCGGCGTCGGCGCCACCGTCGCCCGTGAGTCGGGACCCGACCTGGACGTCCACATCGTCACCCACGAGGAGGTCGCCAAGGGCCGCGGCCTGCCCGTCGCGCGCGGCGCCCGCCTCGGCCGCTCCCGGATCCTCTCCGGCTGGCTGGCCGGCGTCGTCGCGCCCGTCCTGCTGACGCTGCTCCTCACCGCGCTGAACGACACCCTGGGCCTGGCCAACGACGTCCTGCTCTTCCTCTTCCTGACCGTCCTCGCCGCCCTGCTCGGCGGACTGCGCCCGGCCCTCGCGTCGGCGGCCGTGGGCTCGGTGCTGCTGAATTTCTACTTCACCCCGCCCACCCACAACCTCACCATCCAGGACCCCAGGAACATCGTCGCCATCGTGATCTTCTTCGCGGTCGCGGTCTCGGTGGCGTCCGTGGTCGACATCGCGGCCCGGCGCACCCATCAGGCGGCGAGACTCCGTGCCGAGTCCGAGATCCTGTCCTTCCTGGCGGGCAGTGTGCTGCGCGGCGAGACCACCCTGGACGCCCTGCTGGAACGCGTACGCGAGACCTTCGCCATGGAGTCCGTCGCCCTGCTGGAGCGCACCAGCGACGTCGACCCGTGGACCCGCGCGGGCAGCGTCGGGCCCAAGCCCGTCGACCGCCCCGAGGACGCGGACGTCGACATGCCCGTCGGCGACCACATGGCACTGGCCCTGTCCGGCCGGGTGCTGCCCGCCGAGGACCGCCGGGTGCTCTCCGCGTTCGCCGCCCAGGCCGCCGTCGTCCTCGACCGCCAGCGCCTGGTCGGCGAGGCCGAGGGCGCCCGCAGGCTCGCGGAGGGCAACCGCATACGTACGGCCCTGCTCGCCGCCGTCAGCCACGACCTGCGCACCCCACTGGCCGCCATCAAGGCCGCCGTCACCTCGCTCCGCTCCGACGACGTCGAATGGTCCGACGAGGACCACGCCGAACTCCTCGAAGGCATCGAGAACGGCGCCGACCGGCTCGACCACCTCGTGGGCAACCTCCTCGACATGTCCCGCCTCCAGACCGGCACCGTCACCCCGCTGATCCGCGAGATCGACCTGGACGAGGTCGTCCCCATGGCACTCGGCGGCGTGCCCGAGGCCAGCGTCGTCCTGGACATCCCGGAATCCCTGCCGATGGTCGCCGTCGACCCCGGCCTGCTGGAGCGCGCCGTGGCCAACATCGTCGAGAACGCCGTCAAGTACAGCCCCGACGGCACCCGCGTCAATGTCTCCGCCAGCTCGCTCGGCGCCCGCGTCCAGGTACGCGTGGTGGACCGCGGCCCCGGCGTCCCCGACGAGGCCAAGGAACGTATCTTCGAGCCCTTCCAGCGCCACGGGGACGCCCCGCGCGGGGCGGGCGTGGGCCTCGGCCTCGCCGTCGCCCGCGGCTTCGTGGACGCCATGGACGGCACCCTCACCGCCGAGGACACCCCTGGCGGCGGACTCACCATGGTCCTGGATCTCACGGCCGTACCAGGGCTCGCCCCGACCGGCCCCGAACTACCCGCCCAGGTCGGCTCATGACCGGCGGCACAGCAGAAAGGCAGGCCACCATGGCGCCTCCCGCCGGGGGAGACTCCCGAGGGCCCGTGAGGGTGCTCGTGGTCGACGACGAGCCGCAGATCGTGCGCGCCCTCGTGATCAACCTCAAGGCCCGCAAGTACGAGGTCGACGCCGCCGCCGACGGGGCGACCGCCCTGGAGCTCGCCGCCGCCCGCCACCCGGACGTCGTCGTGCTCGACCTCGGCCTGCCCGACATGGACGGCGTCGAGGTCATCAAGGGGCTGCGCGGCTGGACCCGGGTACCGATCCTGGTGCTCTCCGCCCGCCAGACCTCCGACGAGAAGGTCGAGGCGCTGGACGCCGGCGCCGACGACTACGTCACCAAACCGTTCGGCATGGACGAACTCCTCGCCCGCCTCCGCGCCGCCGTCCGCCGCGCCGAGCCCGTCGGCTCCGGCGACGACGACAGCGTCGCGATGGTCGAGACGGAGGGGTTCACCGTCGACCTCGTCGCCAAGAAGGTGCACCGGGAGGGCCGCGACGTACGGCTGACCCCGACCGAGTGGCACCTGCTGGAGGTCCTCGTACGCAACACCGGCCGGCTCGTCAGCCAGAAACAGCTCCTCCAGGAGGTCTGGGGGCCCTCCTACGGCACGGAGACCAACTATCTGCGCGTCTACATGGCCCAGCTCCGCCGCAAGCTGGAGGCGGACCCCTCGCACCCCAGGCACTTCGTCACCGAGCCCGGCATGGGCTACCGGTTCGACCGATGATCCGGGACCCGCGGACCCCGGTACGCTTCTGTCATGAGTGCTGAGAAGCCGACCGGCCGCTTCCGCCGGATGCTCGACCGGCTCTCCAGCTCCCAGGAGGACCTGGAGTCCGAGGAGCTGCGTGAGGACGCGCAAGCGTCGGGCTGCACACGCATCGGCGACTGCCGCGACCGCCAGACAGTGAAGGTGACTGGTACGTTGCGGACGGTCACTTTGCGTCCGCGGGCCGGCGTGCCCGCGCTGGAGGCGGAGCTGTTCGACGGCACCGCGCCGCTGGACGTGGTGTGGCTGGGACGGCGCTCCATCGCGGGCATAGAACCGGGCCGCAAGCTCATCGCATCCGGCCGGATCTCCATGAGCCACGGCCGTAGGGTGCTGTTCAACCCCAAATACGAACTCCGACCGCTCGGACAGGAGTAGCCGGTGACGTCAATCGACAAGCCAGCCACGACAGACCCCCACGCGCCCGAGGGTGCCGACCCGCAGACCGACGCCGACGCCAAGGCGGTGACCGAGGCCGCGCTCTTCGAGGCGTTCGGCGGCGTACGCGGAATGGTGGAGACGGTCGTCCCCGGACTGCTCTTCGTCACGATCTTCACGATCAACAAGGACCTGCACGTCTCGGCGATCGCCGCGCTCGCGGTCTCGCTGCTGCTGGTCGCCGTCCGGCTGATCCGCCGCGACACCGTGAAGCACGCCTTCAGCGGCGTCTTCGGGGTCGCCTTCGGTGTGGTCTTCGCGATGATGACGGGCAACGCGAAGGACTTCTATCTGCCGGGCATGCTCTACACGCTGGGGCTGGCGGTGGCGTACATCGGTACCAGCGTCGCGGGAGTGCCGCTGATCGGGCTGATCCTGGGGCCGGTCTTCAAGGAGAACCTGTCCTGGCGTACGCGGAACCCGGGGCGCAAGTCGGCGTACACGAAGGCGAGTTACGCGTGGGGGTTCATCCTCCTCGCGAAGTGCGCGATCCTCTTCCCGCTGTACTGGTGGGCGGACACGGCGCAGCTGGGCTGGGTGCTGGTGTCCCTGAAGATCCCGCCGTTCCTGCTGGCGGTGTACCTGACGTGGCTGTTCCTGGCGAAGGCGCCGGCCCCGATCGACGTGTTCGCCGAGATGGAGGCCGCGGAGGAGGCGGAGCGCGCGTCGAAGGAGCAGCGGGAGTCTCAGTAGCCGGGGCGCGGGTTCGCCTCCGGCGCGGTTGCGGGTTCGTTGCCGGGGCCTGGGTTGCGGTTGTCGGCTGACGGTCGGGGTGCGGGGTCTTCGGAGGGGGGTGTCCGGACGGCGTGACTTACGCCGCGTGCAACGCTCGTTGGACCCGGGGGAACCGGCATTTTCACGCGACACAAGTCAGCCTGAGTGTCCGAACACCCCCCTCCTGCGACCCCGCCCCCCTCACACCGCCACGACGTCCGCACAAACCCCGGGGCGGGTGGGGTGGGGTGGGCCCGGACCGTACGGCCACACCCGTCTTGCCGGGTGGCCCGGCCTGCCGGGCGGCGTGTTCCGGGTCCCCGCCCCCCGCCCGCGGGTTGGGAGGGGGACGCGCAGGGGGCGTGGTCGGACACTCAGGCTGACTTGTGCCGCGTGAACAAGTTGAGTCTTCGGGTCCAACGAGCCTTGCACGCGGCGTAAGTCACGCCGTCCGGCCATGACCCCGGAGCGGCACCCGGACACCGACCGCAACCCACCCAGCCCGTCCGGCGCTTGAGGACGAACCCGGCCCGCAGGCGCGGACCCCGGCACCCGGCGGACCCGGCAACGCGGCACCCCGCAACCCCGCAACCCCGCAACGGCACAGCGTCAAGCGTCCTCGCGGCGGACCGAGAGCAGGTCCTCCAGTTGTTCCTCCCGTGCCTGCGCCGCCACGAACAGCAGTTCGTCCCCCGCCTCCAGCGTCTCCTCCGCGTGCGGCGTCAGCACCCGGGAGCCCCGGATGATCGTCACCAGCGACGTGTCCTGCGGCCAGGTCACGTCCCCTACCTGCGTACCCGTCACCGCCGACTCCGGCGGCAGCGTCAGCTCCACCAGGTTCGCGTCGCCGTGGCTGAAGCGCAGCAGCCGTACGAGGTCGCCGACGCTCACCGCTTCCTCGACCAGCGCCGACATCAGACGCGGGGTCGACACCGCGACGTCGACGCCCCACGACTCGTTGAACAGCCACTCGTTCTTCGGGTTGTTGACGCGGGCGACCACCCTCGGGACGCCGTACTCCGTCTTGGCCAGCAGTGAGACGACCAGGTTGACCTTGTCGTCGCCGGTGGCCGCGATCACGACGTTGCACCTCTGCAGCGCCGCCTCGTCGAGCGAGGTGATCTCGCACGCGTCGGCCAGCAGCCATTCCGCCATCGGGACCCGCTCGACCGAGATCGCGGTGGGCGCCTTGTCGATCAGCAGGACCTCGTGCCCGTTCTCCAGCAGCTCGCCCGCGATGGAACGACCCACCGCGCCTGCTCCGGCAATCGCGACGCGCATCAGTGACCGCCCTCCTCGGGGCCCTCGGCGAAGGCCGCCTCGACCTTCTGGATCTCGTCCGTACGCATCATCACGTGGACGAGGTCGCCCTCCTGGAGCACCGTCTGCGACGTGGGCAGCGTGGCCTCGCCGAGCCGGGTGAGGAACGCGACGCGGACGCCCGTCTCCTCCTGGAGAGTGCTGATCTTGTGACCGATCCACGCGGCCGACGTGTGGACCTCGGCGAGCTGGACGCCGCCGCTCGGGTCGCGCCACAGCGGCTCCGCGCCGGACGGCAGCAGCCGCCGGAGCATCTGGTCGGCGGTCCAGCGGACGGTCGCCACGGTGGGGATGCCGAGGCGTTGGTAGACCTCCGCGCGCCGGGGGTCGTAGATGCGCGCGGCGACGTTCTCGATGCCGAACATCTCGCGGGCCACCCGGGCGGCGATGATGTTCGAGTTGTCCCCGCTGCTGACCGCGGCGAACGCGCCCGCGTCCTCGATGCCCGCGTCGCGCAGGGTGTCCTGGTCGAATCCGACGCCGTTGACGCGCCGTCCGCCGAAGCCGGAGCCGAGCCGGCGGAACGCCGTGGGGTCCTGGTCGATGACCGCGACCGTGTGCCCCTGCCGCTCCAGGCTGGTCGCGAGCGCGGCTCCCACCCGGCCGCAGCCCATGATGACGATGTGCACGTCCTCTTTACCCCGCAGTCCTGTTCGCCGAGCTGACCTGCGTAAACACCTGGTTCACTCTTTCTTCTCCGTGCGTCGCGCCTCGGACGGGACAACCGTACGAGGCGCCGCACGGGACTGAGCTTATGCGTCCGCGCCCGCCGTGCCGTCACCCGTGTCGGGGAGACCGGGGCAGCCGTCGGGGGATACCCCGAGACGACCCCGAGTTCCCCTCAGCCGACCCTGATATGTGTCAGCTTTCTTTGACAGGTGCGGACGGCTACTGTCAGCCTTCTCTGACAGGTGCTGATGAAAGGGGCTGCGATGGCTGAGGTCCCCACCGGCGACGAGCTGTTGAAAGTGCTCGGCGCACTCGGCAATCCGCACCGGATGCGGATCGTCGGCGCGCTCCTGGAGGGCCGGAACTACGTCAGCGCTCTCGCCCGCGAACTCGGCATCGGCCGCCCGCTGCTGCACATGCATCTCCAGCGGCTGGAGGCGGCCGGGCTGGTCGTCGGGACGCTGGAGCTGTCCGAGAGCGGCAAGTCGATGAAGTACTTCGAGCTGACGCCGTTCTGTGTCGCCCTG
Organism: Streptomyces sp. NPDC006643; assembly: GCF_042870175.1. NCBI lineage: Bacteria > Bacillati > Actinomycetota > Actinomycetes > Kitasatosporales > Streptomycetaceae > Streptomyces > Streptomyces sp. NPDC006643. Next base: position 159,979 of record NZ_JBIAHA010000013.1, read on the forward strand.
ACCCCGCAGTCCGTCGCGACGGCGGCGCTGACGCTCACCGAGGAAGAGAGAACAACGATGAAGGAGTCCGCGAAATGAATGATTCGGGCTGGACGGACCTGGCCGGAGCCATCGGCGCCGGCGGTGTCTTCCTGTTCCTCATCGTGGTCGTCTGGCAGGTCGCGGCGACCTGGCGCGCCCGCATGCTGGCGGCGCGCGAGGAGCAGTACAAGAAGCTCGCCATGAAGTACGCGCAGTTGTTGGAGGACAACGTCGAGCTGCACCGCCGCACGCTCGACGAGCTGACGCAGGCCCGGGGCTCCATCGTGTCGATGGAGAAGATGATGCGCGAGATCGAGTAGCAGCGCCGCCAAGTGAAGTCGTACGGCCGGGAGTTGCAGCCCCCGGCCGTACTCATGGAGAACCGTCGCTCAGGGCACCGCCCCGCGCGCCGCGGCAGGTCGCCAAACCATCACGCCGCGGCGCGGCAGGGGTGTGCCCTCCACTCCATACGGAGGAGATTACTCATGACCACGTTGCCGAAGCGGCTCGCCGGCGCACCCGGCGGCAGCCGCGGGAAGTGGTTCGTCCTGCTCGCCTGGCTGATTCTCGCCGTCGCGCTCGGTCCGCTCGCGGGCAAGCTCGGCGAGGTCGAGGAGAGCGGGCCGAACGCGTTCCTGCCCCGTGGCGCGGAATCCGCGAAGGTCAACACCGAGCTGGAGGAGTTCCGCACCGACACGCTGATGCCGGCCGTCGTCGTCTACACCGGGGAGGGGGCCGCCGCGAAGGCGGGCGCGGACCGCCCGCGCCTCGCGCCGTACGTCGCCGAGGGCGAGCAACTGCCGCCCGCCGTACGGTCGGACGACGGCGAGGCCCTGATGGCCGTCGTACCCCTGTCGTACGAGGACCAGCTCATCGACAAGGTCGGCGAACTCCGCGACATCGCCGGCGCCAACGCGCCACCGGGCGTCGCGGCCGAGGTCGGCGGCCCCGCCGCGTCCCTGGCCGACTCCGTCGCCGTCTTCGACACCCTCGACTCGACCCTGATGATCGCGACCGGCCTCGTCGTCGCCGTCCTTCTGCTGATCACCTACCGCAGCCCCCTGCTGTGGCTGTTCCCGCTGCTGTCCGTCGGCTTCGCCGCCGTACTGACCCAGGTCGGCACCTATCTGCTCGCCAAGTACGGCAACCTGCCCGTCGATCCGCAGAGCGCCGGCATCCTGATGGTGCTCGTCTTCGGCGTCGGTACGGACTACGCGCTGCTGCTCGTCGCCCGCTACCGCGAGGAGCTACACCGCCAGGAGGACCGCCACGAGGCCATGCGGACCGCGCTGCGCCGCTCCGGCCCGGCGATCCTCGCCTCGGCGGGCACCGTCGCCGTCGGACTGGCCTGGCTGGCCTTCGCCGACATCAACTCCTCGCGCTCCATGGGCCTGGTCGGCGCCGTCGGAGTCGTCTGCGCCTTCCTCGCGATGGTCACGGTCCTGCCCGCGCTGCTGGTGATCGCCGGCCGCTGGGTCTTCTGGCCGTTCGTGCCGCGCTTCGGCGCCCCCGCCCGCGCGGAGTCCACCGTCTGGTCCCGGATCGGCGCCCTGGTCGCCCGGCGCCCGCGCTGGTCCTGGCTGATGTCGGTCGGCGTCACCGGCGTACTCGCGCTCAGCGCCTTCGGCATCGACATGGGGCTGCGGCAGTCGGAGATGTTCCAGGAGAAACCCGAATCCGTCGTGGCACAGGAGTTGATCTCCGCGCACTACCCGTCGGGCGCCTCCGACCCGGCGAAGATCGTCACCCGCGCCGACCGGGCCGCCGACGTCGAGTCGGCCGTACGGGACGTCAAGGGCGTCGCGCGCGTCGAGGACGGCGACCGTACGCCCGACGGCCGCCTCGCCACGCTGTCGGTGGTGCTGAGCGACACCCCGGACAGTACGGCGGCCAAGGACACCGTGGACCGGCTCCGGGACGCCGTAGGCACGGTCGACGGCGCCGGCGCGCTCGTCGGCGGGGCCACCGCGCAGACCCTGGACACCCAGCGGGCCGCCGACCGGGATCTGCGCACCGTCATTCCCGTGGTGCTGGTGGTGGTGCTGGTCGTCCTGATCCTGCTGCTGCGCGCCCTGGTCGCGCCGCTGCTGCTGCTCGCGACGGTCGTGCTGTCGTACTTCGCCGCGCTCGGCGCCTCCAACCTGCTGTTCGAGTCCGTCTTCGGCTTCGCCGGCGTCGACTGGTCGATGCCGCTGATGGGCTTCGTGTTCCTGGTCGCCCTGGGCATCGACTACAACATCTTCCTGATGCACCGCGTCCGTGAGGAGGCACTGCGGATCGGCCACACACGCGGCGTTCTCGAGGGGCTGACCAGCACCGGGGGCGTCATCACCTCGGCGGGCGTGGTGCTCGCCGCGACGTTCGCCGTCTTCGCGGCGCTGCCACTGGTGACGATGGCGCAGATGGGCGTGATCGTCGGCATCGGTGTCCTGCTGGACACCTTCCTGGTCCGTACGGTGCTGGTGCCCGCGCTCGCGCTGGACCTGGGGCGCCGGTTCTGGTGGCCGGGGCGGCTCTCCGTAGGAGGCGGTGATCGTCGGACCCGGCCGGTGGACGGGAGCGCCGAGGAGCGCGCGCCGGAGCGCGTCTGACGCCGGTACGGAGTCCCGGCGTCGCCGACCGTGACACGGCACCGTGGCACGGGTCGGGCGCCGGGCCCCCGGCCCGTCCCTGGCGGGGTGGTGCTTGGTACGCCGCATGTCGGACGGCTTACGATCCTCATCGTGCCGAAACTGACCGACGTGCCCAAACGGATCCTGATCGGCAGGGCGCTGCGTAGCGACAAGCTGGGAGAAACGCTCCTTCCCAAACGCATCGCCCTGCCTGTCTTCGCATCCGACCCGCTTTCCTCGGTGGCCTACGCGCCGGGGGAGGTCCTTCTGGTGCTCTCCATCGCGGGCGCGTCGGCGTACCACTTCAGCCCGTGGATCGCACTGGCCGTCGTGGTCCTGATGTTCACCGTCGTCGCCTCCTACCGGCAGAACGTGCACGCCTACCCGAGCGGCGGCGGCGACTACGAGGTGGCCAACACCAACCTCGGCCGCAAGGCCGGGCTGACCGTCGCGAGCGCGCTGCTCGTCGACTACGTCCTCACCGTGGCCGTGTCGATCTCCTCCGGCGTGGAGAATCTCGGCTCGGCGATCCCCTTCGTCATCGAGAACAAGGTCCTGTGCGCGATCGGGATAATCGTCATCCTGACGCTGATGAATCTGCGCGGCGTACGGGAGTCGGGCAAGCTCTTCGCCATCCCGACGTACATCTTCGTCACCGGCGTCTTCGTCATGATCGCGTGGGGCGCCTACCGCGGCTTCGTGCTCAACGACACCATGGACGCGCCCACGGCCCACTTCGAACTCAAGGCGGAGGAAGGCGGACTGGCCGGCTTCGCCCTGGTCTTCCTGCTGCTGCGCGCGTTCTCCTCCGGCTGCGCGGCCCTCACCGGCGTCGAGGCCATCAGCAACGGCGTACCCGCCTTCCGCAAACCCAAGAGCAAGAACGCGGCGACGACCCTCGCGCTGATGGGCACCCTGGCCGTCACCATGTTCTGCGGCATCATCGGGCTGGCGATGGCCACCGATGTGAAGATGGCCGAGTTCCCGGCCAGGGACCTGCTCCGCGACGGGGTGCCGGTCGGCGAGGGCTACGTCCAGAACCCGGTCATCAGCCAGGTCGCCTCCGCCGTCTTCGGCCCCGACACCTTCTTCTTCGTCCTGCTCGCCGCGGCCACCGCCCTCGTCCTGTTCCTGGCCGCCAACACCGCGTACAACGGCTTCCCGCTGCTCGGCTCGATCCTCGCCCAGGACCGCTACCTGCCGCGCCAGTTGCACACCCGCGGCGACCGCCTCGCCTTCTCCAACGGCATCGTGCTGTTGGCCGGCGCAGCCGCCCTGCTGGTGTGGGTGTACGGGGCGGACTCGACCAAGCTGATCCAGCTCTACATCGTCGGCGTCTTCGTCTCCTTCACCCTCAGCCAGACGGGCATGGTCCGGCACTGGAACCGCCATCTGCGCACCGAGCGCGACAAGGCCAAGCGCCGCCACATGATCCGCTCACGCGCGATCAACACCTTCGGCGCCTTCTTCACCGGGCTCGTCCTGATCGTCGTACTCGCCACCAAGTTCACGCACGGTGCGTGGGTCGCCCTGCTCGGCATGGTGATCTTCTACGGGACGATGTCCGCGATCCGCCGCCACTACGACCATGTGGCCGAGGAAATCTCCGCTTCCGAGGCCCCCGGCCCCGACAGCGTCCGGCCCTCCCGCGTGCACACCATCGTGCTGGTCTCCAAGGTCCACAAACCGACCCTGCGCGCCCTCGCGTTCGCGAAGCTGACCCGTTCGGACCGGCTGGAGGCGCTGAGCATCAACGTCGACCCCGCCGAGACGAAGCAGCTCAGGGAGGAGTGGGAGCGGCGCGGCATCAATGTGCCGCTGAAGATCCTCGACTCGCCGTACCGGGAGATCACCCGGCCGGTCATAGAGTACGTACGGAGTCTGCGCACCGAGAATCCGCGCGACGTGATCAGCATCTTCATCCCCGAGTACGTGGTCGGCCACTGGTTCGAGCAGGTGCTCCACAACCAGAGCGCGCTCCGGCTCAAGGGCCGGCTGCTCTTCACCCCGGGCGTGATGGTCACCTCGGTGCCGTACCAGCTGGAGTCCTCCGAGGTCGCGAAGAAGCGCGCGAGGCGGCGGGCGGACTGGACCGCGCCGGGCTCGGTGCGGCGGGGGCCGGTCGACACCCGGCCGAAGAAGGAGCCGACGGAGAAGCCCTGAGGAGTGTCCGTTGGCGGTGCGCGCCGCACGTAGACTGAATGGCTGCCGTCCCGCCCCGCCCATCGTCTTGGAGCACCGCCCCTCATGCAGAACGAAACGCAGCCTTCAGCGCAGCCTTCGCTGGTCGGGGAGGAGTACGAGGTCGAGGTCGGCCCCGTCGCGCACGGTGGCCACTGCGTCGCCCGCACCGACGAGGGCCGGGTGCTCTTCGTACGCCACGCGCTGCCCGGCGAGAAGGTCGTCGCGCGTGTGACGGACGGCGACGAGGGCTCGCGCTATCTGCGCGCCGACGCGGTCACGATCCTGGACGCCTCCAAAGACCGCGTCGAGGCCCCGTGCCCGTACGCCGGCCCCGGCATGTGCGGCGGCTGCGACTGGCAGCACGCCAAACCGGGCGCGCAGCGGCGCCTCAAGGGCGAGGTCATCACCGAACAGCTCCAGCGGCTGGCCGGGCTCACCCCGGAGGAGGCGGGCTGGGACGGCACGGTCATGCCCGCGCCGGGCGACAAACTGCCCGCCGGTGAGGTGCCCCAGTGGCGTACGCGCGTGCAGTACGCCGTCGACGCCGACGGCCGGGCCGGGCTGCGCAAGCACCGCTCGCACGAGGTACAGCCCGTCGACCACTGCATGATCGCCTCCGCCGGCGTCAGCGAACTCGGCGTCGAGAAGCGCGAATGGCCCCAGATGGCCTCGGTCGAGGCCATCGCCGCCTCCGGCTCCGGCGACCGCCAGGTCATCCTCGCCCCCCTCAAGGGCGGCCGGCTGCCCCTGGTGGAACTGGACAAGCCGGTGTCCGTACTGCGGATCGAGGAGCACGACGGGGGAGTCCACCGGGTCCACGGCCGCGCCTTCGTCCGCGAACGCGCCGACGACCGCACCTGGCGCATCGGCATGGGCGGCTTCTGGCAGGTCCACCCGAAGGCCCCCGAGGTCCTGGTGGAGGCCGTGATGCAGGGCCTGATGCCGCGCAAGGGCGAAACGGCGCTCGACCTCTACTGCGGCGTCGGCCTGTTCGCGGGAGCCATCGCCCAACGCGTCGGCGAGACGGGCGCGGTGCTCGGCATCGAATCCGGCCGCCGCGCCGCGGAGGACGCCCAGTTCAACCTCCAGGACCTGCCCCGGGTCCGCGTCGAACACGGCAAGGTCGACACGGTCCTGCCCCGCACCCAGATCACCGAGACGGACCTGATCGTCCTGGACCCCCCACGCGCGGGCGCGGGCAAACAGGTAGTCACCCACCTCGCGACCCTGGGCGCCCGCCGCATCGCCTACGTAGCCTGCGACCCGGCGGCACTGGCCCGCGACCTGGCGTACTTCCGCGAGGCGGGCTACAAACCGCGGACACTGCGGGCGTTCGACCTGTTCCCGATGACGCACCACGTGGAGTGTGTGGCGATTCTGGAGCCCGTCGCGAAGGGCGCCTGACCGGCAGGTTTGGGTGATGTGCATTATGTGCGCTGTGAGCGTTACGGGCGATATCTTGACGCTGAAATGACGCTCGTTGTGATGGTGTGTCGCGGAAGGGGCCAGTTAGTACGGTGACCTGTCACGATGAGGGGTCTTTGGCCGCTGACCTGCCTAGATGGTCTTCCCGTTGTTTCCTGCTCGTGCCGGTTGATGAAGCCGGAAGTCCCAGAAATGTCCCAGAGAGTTCCCACGGCTGAAGGACGCCCTTTCGGTTCCACTCGTGGGGCAGCGCGGCGGGGCCAGGGCTCTGCGCTGAAGACGGTCCTGTTCCTCCGCGGCAACGGGCGATGCTCTCCGCTCGCGCGGATGGCAGCCCCCTGGGTAGGTGGACGACTCACCCCGCGCGGGCGCGGGGACCACGTCACCAGACCGCCCAGTGAAGGACCGTAGCCCGGTTCACCCCCGCCTGCGCGGGGACTCCGCGTCCGACTGTGCGGCAGGTGGCAGCTGCGTTGCGAGTGGTGTGGATGGTGTCGTTGCGGTCGCGATGTCTCGGAGTGGGCTTTTGTCTTCCTTGGCCCGGCGCGGAGCCTCGCGCTGTGCCAAGTCCCCTTGGTTTGAGGGGGCTTCGATTGGCAACGACCTTCTCGGAGCTGTGTGTCCAGATCATGTAACCGTGCGTCACGGCGCGTTCATGTTTGCAATCACCATGTATGTGTGACGTCGATCACTGTTGACGGGTTCTGATCATCACTACATAGTGAGGCGACTTGTGTGCGAACTGTGAACGGGTGAGGCGGGGTTGTGACCGGTGGGGTGGGTCGGCGTGTGCGCCGAAGAGTGGGCGTGACGACTCTCGTCGCGTTGATCGCCGGTCTGCTGCCTCAGGTCGCCGCAGCAGGGGAAACCCGGCCGAGCGCCGAGCTGTCGGCGTCGGAGAGGGCCGCTCGTTCCGGGGAGGCGGTCGAGGTCGTCTCGGAGCGGACGGAGTATTCCTCGACGGCGGCCAACCCTGACGGGACGTTCACGCTGACCCGGTCGACGGCTCCGCAGCGGGTCAGGAAGGCTGACGGTTCATGGGGGAGCGTCGACGCGACACTTGAGCGTCGGTCGGACGGCTCTGTCGGCCCCAAGGGTGCGGTGGTTGATCTGGCCTTTTCCGGAGGCGGAGGCAGTAGAGACCTGATACGCCTCGGGGACGAACGGGGGTCTCTTTCCCTGGGCTGGGCAAAATCGCTCCCCGCGCCGACACTTCAAGGTCCGACGGCCACGTACGCGGAAGTGTTCCCAGGCGTCGATCTGCAACTGACGGCCACGGCCGAGGGCTTCCGTGAGGTGCTCGTCGTTAAATCCGCCCAGGCTGCGGCGAGTGCCGAGCTGGAGCAGATCGAACTCACCACCTCCGGGGAGGGATTGACCGTCCGTCCGGGTGCGGGTGGTGGCCTCCAGGCCCATGACGAGGACGGCAACGTAGTCTTCAGCGGTCCCGCCGGACAGATGTGGGACTCCGCCGGGAAAGACACTGGGGACCTGCCGGAGCAGCGCCTCACCGGAGTTCGGAAAGCGCTGGGTCCGGTGGCCGCTGAGGATGAAACCGCCCATCCGGGCAAGGGCGACGCCAGTGCGATCTTGCCCGTGCGGGTGGATGAGAGTGCCGTCGCGGTCGAGCCGGATCTGGAGCTGCTGCGCGGCGAGAACACGGTCTATCCCGTCTACATCGACCCACCGATCGGGCTGGGGGACTCGGAGCGGTCGGTGATCTCTTCCGACGGGGACCGGTTCTGGCAGTTCGACGGCGAGTACGGAGTGGGCCGCTGCGCCACCGCGGCGCCGTACTACTGCACGCTCGGGGCGTCTTACACCAATCGGATGCTGTTCGAGTTCTCGCCGGCGAACCTGGCGGGCAAGAGGGTGCTGGACGCCACGTTCCGGGCACGCGAGACGTGGTCGTTCGACTGCAACCCGCACTGGGTGGACCTTGAGCGCACCAACAACATGTCGTCGGCGACGCGTTGGCCGGGACCCAAGCAACTGGATCAGATGGGCGACCGGAACGTGTCCGCCGGGCGGGGCGCAGCGTGCGATCCGGACCAGCCTGATGCGTGGATCGAGTTCAACGACAACAGCTCCGAGTCGGACGAGAACCTGACGTCGACGGTGCGCGCGTTCGCCGACGGGAAGTTCCCACGCCTGACGTTGATGCTGCGCGCGAAGGACGAGGGTGACGCGAGCGCGTGGAAGCGCTTCGACGACAACGCCGAACTCCAGGTCATCTACGTTCCCAAGCCGGGGGTGCCGACGAGCACGGGGCTCATTCCGGGCAACGGCACGGTTTCGTACTGCGCCACCTCCGCGGCGAGCCCGACGGTCGCCACCCGCGCCGACCCGATTGTCCAGGCCAGGACGCAGACGCTTGTCCAGCCCAAGGGCTCCGACTTCACCGGCGCCTTGCGGACAACGTTCCTGATCGAGCGGCAGCAGACAGACAACACGTGGGTGGGCAACTGGAGCACCGTGACGCCGTCCACGGGATTCCGTCCGGATGACCACTTGGAGAAGGTGCGCCTGCCCGCACGTTCGGACGGCACGCTGTACCGGATGAAGGCGCGGACCGAGTCGTTCTGGACGACGGGCGGTGTGACATCGAGTGTTTCCTCGCCCTATGCGCGCTACTGCTACTTCCGGATCGACTCGAAGGCGCCGAGCGCACCGCAGATCACGGCCCAGGGACCGTATATGGGATGCGTCGAGTGCGTGGGTGAAGGGACGCCTGGCAAGCCGGGTAGGTTCACGTTCAAGCCGGACCCGTCCGACACGGACATCAAGAACTACCAGTGGCGTCTGCTGACCATGCCGGCGGGCGAGACACGCCAGGTAACTGGTGCTACGGCGGTGGTCAAGGACGTCACTCCCACGCTGGCCGGTGAGCAGGTGCTCAGTGTGCGGGCCAGTGACCTGGACGCAGATGGGCGGGTGCGGTTCGGTCCGTGGGCGGAGTTCGCGTTCAAGGTCGCCGCTCCCGAGGGGCCGGTCGGTCTCTGGCACTTCGACGATGCCCTACCGGGTTCGACGGTCGTCACGGCGAAGGACAGCGCCACGGCCGGAGTCCGTCACCACGCGACGCTCCGCCCCCCGAATACGGCGGGAAAGGGTGCGTTCTGGTCGGTGAAGGGCCGACGGGGGACAGGTGACTACTCTCTCGGCCTCAACGACGACTCCGGTGAGGCTCAGGAGACCGCCTACGCCTCGACAGCGGGCCCGGCGGTGAACACGAAGGACTCGTTCACGCTGTCCGCATGGGCCCTGCTGACGGACACGCAGAAGAGCGGCACGGTGGCCTCAGCTCCGGGCACCTTCGGGTCCGCGTTCCAGTTGTACTACTCGGGCACCACGAAGAAGTGGGTGTTCGCACGCGTGGCGGCCGATGTGGCCAGCCCGGTCATGGTGCAGTCGTCGGCCGTGGCGTCGAACCCGCCCGGGGAGGTCTGGACGCATCTGACCGGTGTGTTCGACACGCACGACGACACGGAGAAGACGAACGACACCATCCAGCTGTTCGTCAACGGGCGCCCGCAGGGCTCTCCGGTGAGACTCTCCGCGGCCAATCCTGCGTACACACCGGTCACTTCCACCAAGGACATGCTGATCGGACGCTCCCCGGCGGGGGAGTACTTCTCCGGCCGGCTGGACGAACTCGCCCTCTGGCAGAGCGCGCTCACCCCGGACATGGTCCGTCAGGACAGCGCCGCGCTCTCTCCGGAGGGGGTGCCGGCCACTGAACTCGTCGGTTACTGGGACACGGCATCGGCGGCCGGCGGACGGGTGGAGGAATGGACGGACTACACATCCCCGGCCATGACCATCTCGGCGACCGGGGCGGTGCCACGCCCTGAGGAGAACGAGCTCGATCTCGACGGCGTGGTCGGCTACTTGACCACCGACGGTCCTGCGGTGGACGAGACCGGCTCCTTCACCGTCACGGCGGATGTGCAGGTCGACAAGGCCCTGATGGAGGCCAAACCCATCGGCTACCGAGGCCAGGTCTTCAGCCAGGCCACCTCGAAGGGCAGCGAATCGTCGTGGGCGCTGTGGGTCGAGAAGATCGACCCGGACGGTGACGGCATCGCTTCGTACTACTGGAAGTTCGGGCGCACCGGTACCGACGGGAACGGTGCGGTGACCGGGCAGGCACAGGTGGTTTCCGAGTTCGAGGCGGAACTCGACACCTGGGTGCAGGTGACCGGGGTCTACGACGCCAACGAGGCCGTGGACACCGGATTCGGCACCACCCGTCTGTATGTGAGCCAGTCCGAGCAGCCAGCGGCCGACGATGCCTCGTTCGTCACGCCGGTGCAGGGAGCGGGCGCGCTGTCCTGGGGGCGCGGCTCGTCCGGTGGGAAGACCGATAACTACCTGCCGGGAGTTCTGGATGAAGTGCGCGTCTGGGCCGGGGCGATGACGGAAGAGCAGATCGGGTCCAAAGTCATGGGCGACCCGGGCGCCGAATAGGCCGTCGTGCCGAGGCGACAGCCTTTCTCCTGTCGCCTCGGCAAGGTCGTACAGCGGCTCACCGAAGTCTTCTGCAGCATCACCAGACGCCCCGGGCACGGACGGTGGCGGTCCGGAACATGTGCCGTCTTGATGAAGTCGGCTGGAATGGGGAGCGGATCCGATGAGGGGCAAGTACGGTACGGCTGGCGGCGGCGGACCGCGCGTCAGGATATGGCTGCGACGCGTCGCCGTGGTGACCGGATTCGCCCTGATGCCGGGACTACTCAGCCCGGTGGTGTTCGCGGACGATCCCGCATCGCTGGGCGCGCCGAAACTGGCGGCCCCGAAGGCGGCGGAGGTTATCCCGTTCACCGCGAAGGTGAACAAGAAGCAGGCCGCCGTGATGAAGAAGGCCGCCGACACCCACCGCAGGGACACTGCCCGCGCGAAGAGCGACCGAGCAAGGACCGTGACCTGGCCGCAAGCCGGACGTACGACGCTGACTCCGTCGGCCACCGGCACCGCGCAGAGTTCAGCGGGTGGGCTTCCCCTCAGCCTGATCGCCGCCTCCTCCTTGGCGAAGAAGCAGAAGCCGGTCAACGGAGCGGTGGAAGTCACCGTCCTGGACCAAAAGCAGGCCGCGCAGCTCGGGATCAAGGGCGTCGTCCTGACCGTCACCGGACCCGCCACCGGCGGCACCGCCCAACTCAGTCTCAACTACAAGAAGTTCGCCTCCGCCTACGGCGGTGACTGGGCCGGACGCCTCCAGATCCAGCGCCTGCCCAACTGCGCACTGACCGACCCGGCCGCATCGAAGTGCCGCACCCGCACACCGCTGGACTTCACCAACGACCGCGCCCACAGCACTGTTACGGCACCAGTCGCTTTCACGTCGGCTGCGTCCTCCGGAAGGACCGTGGTCCTCGCCCTCGCGGCCGGCAGTGAATCCGGTGCAGGTGACTACAAGGCCACCCCGCTCTCCGCGTCGTCGACCTGGGAAGCCGGTGGTTCTTCGGGCACCTTCACCTGGTCCTACCCGCTACGGACCCCACCCGCTGCGGCCGGCCCCGCGCCGGATCTGTCGATCTCCTACGACTCGGGCAGTGTCGACGGCCGTACGGGCTCGACGAACAACCAGGGCACCGCCATCGGTGAGGGCTTCGACATCACCTCGTCCTACATCGAACGCAAATACGGCTCGTGTGACGACGACGGTCAGGACGACAAGTTCGACCAGTGCTGGAAGTACGACAACGCCTCCGTCGTCCTGAACGGCAAGGCCAGTGAACTCGTCAAGCAGGACGGCAAGGGTGGCGCACCCGGCGAGGCCGATGAGCCCGGTGTCTGGCGGCTCAAGAACGATGACGCTTCGACCGTCACCCACTCCACCGGCGCCGACAACGGCGACGACAACGGTGAGTACTGGACCATCATCACGGGCGAGGGCACCAAGTACGTCTTCGGCCTCAGCAAGCTCGACGGCGCACCGGCGGACGAGCGCACCGACTCGGTGTGGACCGTGCCGGTCTTCGGAGACGACTCCGGCGAGCCCGGATACAAGGACGGGACCAGCTTCTCCGGCCGGGACAAGAAGCAAGCATGGCGGTGGAACCTCGACTACGTCGAAGACACCCGTGCCAACGCCATGTCCTACTGGTACGACTCCGAGATCAACTACTACGACAAGCTCGGCGACGACAACACCGGCACCGCCTACACCCGCGGTGGGTGGCTGAAGGAGATCCGCTACGGCCAGCGCGCCAAAGCCCTCTTCAGCGGCAGCCCCGCAGCGTCGAACAAGGTCGTCTTCTCCTACAAGGAGCGCTGCGTCGCCACCGGCACGGGCTGCGACTCGCTGACCGAGGACGCCCGGGACAACTGGCCCGACGTGCCCTTCGACTCGGTGTGCAAGGAGGGCGACAAGTGCACCGGAAACGTCGGCCCCAGCTTCTTCACCCGCAAGCGGATGACCGCCATCTCCACCTACGCGTGGAACGCAGCTGCCGCGATCCCCGATTTCGCCCCGGTGGACACCTGGGCGCTCAAGCAGCAGTACCTCGACCCGGGCGACACTGGTGATTCCTCCGACCAGTCACTGTGGCTGGACGAGATCCGGCACACCGGCCGGCACGGCACCGAAATAGCCCTGCCCCCGGTCACCTTCACCCACGAGTTCCTCGCCAACCGCGTCGACGGCAACAGCGACGACATCCTGCCCCTGCACAAGCCGCGCCTGTACACGATCACTTCGGAGACCGGCGCGCAGTCGGTGGTCAACTACCTGCCGGCCGACTGCACCGCCGGACAGGCCAAACCGGCCGTCGACACCAACACCAAGCGCTGCTACCCGGTGTACTGGTCCCCGAACGGTGAGAAGACACCGATCCTCGACTGGTTCCAGAAGTACCCGGTCCAAGCCGTGTCCACCACCGACCCGCACGGCGGATCCGAGGCCGTCGAGCACACCTACACCTACACCGGTGGCGGGGCCTGGCACTATAACGACGACCCGATGATCAAGGAGAAGGAACGCACCTGGTCATCCTGGCGTGGCTACGGCCAGGTCACCCACGTCACCGGCCGCCCCGGCAAAACGCAGTCCAAGACCGCGACCGTGTACCTGCGCGGGATGAACGGCGACCGCGTCCTTGGATCCGACGGGAAGACCCCGCACGCGACCGACCGCAAGAGCGTCACGGTCACCGGTATCAAGGCGCCAGGGATCACCGACTCCGACCAGTACGCGGGGTTCACCCGAGAGTCGGTCACCTACAACGGGGCCCAGGAGGTGAGCGGCAAGATCAGCGATCCTTGGTCGAAGAAGACCGCCACCCAGCACAAGTCGTACGCCGACACTGAGGCGTACTTCGTCCGCGTCGCCGCGACCCACGACCGGACCAACATCACCACCACCGGCACCCCGCGCGACCGGATCCGTACCGCCACGACGACCTACGACGACTACGGCATGCCCGAAACCGTCGATGACAAGGGCGACAACGCCGTCACCGGCGACGAGAAGTGCACACGCACCTGGTACGCCCGCAACGACACCGTCGGAATCAACAACCTCGTCGCCCGCACGCGCACCGTCGCCCAGCCCTGCGCCACCACCGACACGGCACTCGACCTGCCCGTCGACTCCACCCGCCCCGGCGACGTCGTCTCCGACACCGCCATCGCCTACGACACCACCACCTGGACGCAGGAGCATAAACCCACCAAGGGTGAGCGCCGCTGGACCGGCAGGGCCACGTCGTACGGCGCAGACAACCAGCCGGCCTGGCAGAAGATCACGACGGTCACCTACGACGCGCTCGGCCGCCAGCTCACGGTCAAGGACACCAACGACACCACGACCTCCACCAACGCCTACACCCCGGCGGAGACCGGCCCGCTCACTGCCACCACGGTCACCAACGCCAAATCCCACCGCACCATCAGCCTGCTCGACTACGCGACCGCCGCCCCCCTGAAGGTCACCGACCCCAACAACAAGGTCAGCGAGTCCACGTACGACGCGCTCGGGCGCATCAAACAGGCATGGCTCCCCAACAGCCCCAGATCCGGCGGCAAAAGCCCCAACTACGTCTACGACTACGGCATCACGGCCACCGACCCGCCCTGGGTGTCCACCGGCACCTTGCAAGGCGACGCAGCCGGCTACAACACCACCTACGAGATCTACGACTCCCAGCTGCGCCCGCGGCAGACTCAGTCGCCCTCGCCGCTCGGCGGCCGGGTGATCGGCCTGACGATGTACGACGACCGCGGTCTCGCGGTGTCCTCCCAATCAGACATCTGGGACGACGAGACCGCGCCGACCTCCGTTATCGCCCAGACCGAAGGCGGTCAGGCACCCGTACAGAACGACACCACCTACGACGGGGCGGGCCGCGCGGTCAAAGCGGTCACGATGCACTTCGGCCGCGTGCGGTGGACCACCGAAACCGCCCACACCGGTGACACCGTCACCAACACCGCGCCCATCGGCGGCCAAGCCACCGCTGTCGTCACCGACGCCCTCGGCCAGACCACTCAGCGCCGCGAATACGCGGGCACCCAGCCGACCGGCGCCGATTTCACCACGACGGACTTCACCTACACCGGCGCCGGCAGGCAGCACACGGTCACCGGTCCCGACCGGGCCAAGTGGATTCACACCTATGACCTGTTCGGCCGTAAGGCCAGCTCTACCGATCCTGACTCGGGCACCGTCAGAACTCAATACGACGAACTCGACCGGGCCATCTCCACCACCAACGCTCTCAGCAAGACGGTGCTCTCCGAATACGACGCCCTTGGACGCCAGACCGGGCTCTGGGACAACACCAAGACAGATGCCACGAAGCTCGCCGCCTGGACCTTCGACACCCTCGCCAAGGGGCAGGTCGACACCTCCGTACGCTACGAAGGCGGCCTGAACGGCAAGTCGTACACCACCAAGGTCACCGCCTACGACCCCGTGTACAACGTCACCGGCACCCAGTTGACACTGCCCGCCACAGACCCGCTGGTCACGGCGGGAGTGCCCGCCACCCTCAACTTCTCCACCGTCTACAACGTCGACGGGACCGTCCGCAGCAACACCCATCCGGCCGCAGGCGGCTTGCCCGCCGAGGCAGTGTCCAACAAGTACAACGACCTGGGCCTCCAGACCAGCGCGAGTGGCACCGGCGCCTACCTCAAGGACGCGACCTACTCCGAACTGGGCGATCTGCGCCAACTCACGCCCTACACCAGCCAGAACCTCGCCTTCACATTCGGGTACGAACCCGGCACACGCCGTCTGAAGAGTTCCATCGTCAGCGACACAGCACACCCCGGCCGCTTGCAGGACCTCAACTTCACGCAGGACGACGCCGGAAACATCACTTCGATCTTCGACGCCGCCACCCAGGGCACCAGCGGCACGACGAAGACCGACAACCAGTGCTTCACCTACGACGGCCACCGCCGCCTCATCGAAGCCTGGACCCCCAGAACACCCGACTGCGCCACCACCGGCCGCACCACAGCCAACCTCGACGGTGAAGCCCCTTACTGGTCCAGCTACACCTACACCACGGGCGGCCAGCGCAAAACCGAGACCAAACACACCACCACCGGCAACAACACCACGACGTACGCCTACGGCACCCCGACCGGCCAACCGCACCCCCTCGCCAGCACCACCGGGGTGAAGACCGGCACCTACACGTACGACAAGTCCGGCAGCACCACCAGCCGCCCCGGCGTCCAGGCCCAGCAGACCCTCACCTGGAACACAGAAGGCAAACTCGCAACCACCACCGAACCCGCCGCCGGAACCAAACCCGCCACCGGCACCAGCTACCTCTACGACGCCGACGGCGAACTCCTCATCAGCCGCAACACCACTGGCGACGGCGACACCGTCCTCTACCTAGGCGGCGGCAGTGAAGTCCGGCTCACCACCAAAGGCACTGCCAAAACCCTGACCGGCACCCGCTACTACACCGCCGCCGGGAAGACAATCGCCCTTCGTACTGCGACCCTCGGGACGACCGGCAGCAAACTCGCCTTCCTCGCCGGCGACCACCACGGCACCTCCAGCCTCGCCATCGACGCCGCCACCCTCGCGGTCACCAAGCGCTACACCACACCCTTCGGGGCCCCCCGCGGCAGCGCCGCCACCACCTGGCCCGATGACAAAGGCTTCCTCGGCAAACCCGCCGACAGCGCCACCGGCCTCACACACATCGGCGCCCGCGAATACGATCCCGGCGTCGGTCAGTTCATCAGCATCGACCCCGTCCTTGCCGTGGACCAGCACCAGTCCATGAACGGCTACGCGTACGCCAACCAGAACCCGGCCACGTACGCCGACCCCACGGGCCTGTGGATCGACAACGGGAACGGCCAGTCGGAGATCCGCGACGACGGCCACGGGGACCACAACACCCTCATCCCCGCCACCGGTAAGCACGGAGAGGATCAGTGGCCTGTCCCCGGCGGCAGCGGTGGCGGTGGCAAGGGCGGCGGAGGCGGTACCGCCTCCGCACCCAGCAGCGGTGGCGGTGGCAAGGGCGGCGGAAGTGACTGTGGCTTCTGGTCCAAGTGCGGATGGGTCAACGCGTTCGATGACGCAGGGAACTGGATCGGCGACAACAAGGGCATGATCGCCTCCGTTGTGACTGAAGTAGTAGTGGGCGGAGCGTGCTTCGGGGCTGCGGCGGGCGCAGGACTGGCCACGGGAGGCGTCGGATTCGGCGCCGCCGCTGGCTGCGGCGCCGTTGCGGGAGCAGCAGGCAGCGCCATAGGAAACGCGTTCGACGACAACGCGGATCACAGCGTGTCCGGGCAGCTCTCAGCCCAGGCCGATGGAGCTATATGGGGTGCAGCAGGCGCCGGCGCCTTCTACGGAGTAGGTCAGGCAGCCAAGTTCCTTGGCAAATGCCACAGTTTCCTCCCCGGCACCGGAGTTCTACTGGCTGACGGCACACGCCGAGCCATTGAGGAAATTGATGTCGGGGACACGGTTGTCACCACCGACACGAAGACGGGGAAGACCACAAAGAAAAAGGTCGTCGCCACCATCACCACGGAGGACGACGAGGACTTCACCGAGATCACCATTTCTCTAGACGATGATTACTCAAGCATCGTGGCAACCGATACCCACCCCTTCTGGGTGCCCGAACTCAGAAAGTGGGTGAAAGCCGGAGACCTCTACCCGGGTCAGCGGCTGCGCACTAGCGCCGGGACGCACGTCCAGATCACCGCGACAACTCACTACACCAAGCAACAGCGTACCCACGACCTCACGATCCAGGACATCCACGCGTACTATGTACTGGCGGGCGAGACTCCGGTCCTCGTTCACAATGCAACGCCAGGCCAGAAGTGCGATCTGACGCTGGGTGCTGGTCCGAATGCCCGAGAGGGAGTAGGCCTGGAGAACGGCGACATTGAAGCAGATGGCGTTCGAGATTTGATCAATGAATCCGGAAATAAGTACGGCTGTCACACTTGCGATGCCAGGACCCCCGGTACCAAGGACGGGGACTGGATTCCAGATCACCAGCCGCCGTCCAGTCTCGTCCCTCCCGGATCTCCTCAGACTGCGTATCCTCACTGTCTGCCCTGTGCTAGGCGGCAGGGTGGAGTCGCCTCGCAACTTTCACAAGGAAAGAGTAAGAAGGAATGGTAGCTAATAGCCCCGTGGTTGCATTCCTGGCAAAAATCGAGCACGGATGCCTGATCTTGCGGGATGCAGGAAGTGACGATGATGTCAGCGACTGGGACCCGACGTCGAGCAGTTGGTATCAAGACGGCAGCTCGCTCATCTTCGGCGTTCAGGCCAGTGTCGATGGGCCTGTCGAATGCGAGGTGTGGAAGTCGACCCCACCCGTGGCGCTCACTGCGAACCTCTTTGAGGTGTCACTCCCATGTCCGTCTGGGTGGCTCGTATTGCACGACCCGAACGAATATGCCCGAATGCAATTCACGGGATTCCGTGGCTCTGTGGCCTGTTCGGCAATGGTCGATGATCCGCAATTTCCGTCAAAGGTTCAAATCTTGCTGAGGGCGGAAGGCGAGTAGCTCCTCGACGCTCACAGGGACGGGCGGCAACGCCGGCTCAGTCTGCGGCGGGGTGTGGCGTGCCGCCTCGTACGGGGTGTCGATGATCTGGTTGATCCGCCGAGTGGAAGCGGTCGAGATACGGGCCTCCCGAGTCCCTGCTCAGAACGGGCGGCGGTCTTTACCCCGCGTTCGGTGGAAACCCCTTCCGTCGGACTACGGCGGTGCAGAATGGCGGTTCGTCGCCGACGGCGCTGACCGTCTCGGTGCTCGCCGGACCGTCGGTCGCGGTGCCGAGCGTATCGATGGCCTGGCGTTGGAGTCGGAGGCGTACGTGGGCGTAGACAGTAGCGGTGACGCCGATGTAGGCGTGGGCGAGCAGTTCCTTGATGACGAGTTCGACGCCCTGTTCCAGGAGCAGGGGCGCGGTTGTGTGGAGGAGGTCGTGAAAGCGGATACGGCGGAGTCGGGCTTGGTCGAGGAGTCGGCGGAAGCGGCGGGTCATGTTAGCGGGGTCGAGTGGTCTGCCGGTCGCGGTGGTGAAATGATGACGCAACCCCGTGCCCTTCGTAATCGACCCGAGCGAACTCGTAGCACTGTGGTGCGCAGTCCCGTGTCGCCCGTGTCTGTGCCGCGGCTGGTCAGGCCGCGAGCCTGACCCTCGCCCAACTGCGGGCCCCGGGCGGGTTTTCCCTAGCCTCCGATCCGGCACCCGTCGTTCACGCCGTGGAGAACCCCAGCATCCTGGCTCTGGCCGTACGTCGCTTCGGTCCCGACTGTCCGCCGCTTGTGTGTACATCCGGCTGGCCCAACAGTGCGGCCATCCACCTCCTCCGCCTTCTCGCGAATCAGGGCGCAATCCTCCGTTATCACGGCGACTTCGATGGCGAAGGCATCCGCAGCGCCGCCTATCTTCTTGACAAGGCGCCGGCCCGCCCCTGGCGCATGACGGCGGTGGACTACCGCGCCGCGGCAGCCGGCACATCGCACGGGCCCGAGCCCGGCCGACTCACCGAGGCTCCCTGGGACCCCGAGCTGTCCCGTGCCATGTCCGAACACGGCACCGCCGTAGTCGAGGAGCTGGTGGCTGACGTCCTGTTGGCAGACCTGGTCGAAGCGACTGAGTGGGGGAGCTCCTCCGACCAGTCGTGACGCTCGAAGGACGTCTACGGGGAAGCTTGACCGGGCGGGTGACCGAGTGCGCGCCCGACCTGCCGGTCGGCCTTCTGAGCCCTTGCGTTCTCGGGTTCATTCCTCTCCGTTACACAGTCCTGCTGTATGTCACCGCGTCGACGTAGATAGATTTGTCGCCCGGCACGCAGGGTCGACAAACAGGGGGACGTGCAGGTGGGCTGGCGCGAGGAGATTGTCACGGCGCTTGGCGAGTGGATCAAGCTGGAAGGTGGTGCCGGCAAGCAGCCTCGCTGGCAGCGCGTCGGGCGGGCGTCCCGTACCGGGAACGCCGGCCAGTACGTCGTGGACCTTAGGGGTTCCGACATCGGGCCCGATCAGCTCGACAGCCTGCGACTGGCCGGACCCGAGCCCGACGGGATCGAGACGGACGGTTTCGTGGTCTCCGACCTGGTCCAGGACGGTTCCCTGCTGACCTTGCACGTGGCCGAGTTCGCGGACGTGGCCGACCCGCACCTGTGGATGCTGAAGCAGCCGCCCACCTTCCTTGTCGAGGCCCTGCGTGACGGCATTTCCGGCCTCGGGGAGCACCCTCTGGCGGCCGCCCTGGCGGCCGGCCGTATTGGCGGGGTGCCGGCGCACGAACCGGACCCGCCGGGATTCCACCCGGGGCAGAGTGACGCGTACCGGGCTTGTCTCGGTGAGGGTGTGCACCTGGTGTGGGGGCCTCCGGGCACCGGGAAGACGACCGTTCTGAAGCGCGCCATCGGCGACCTCCTGGCCAGGGGCGATCGGGTGTTGCTGGTGTCGGCCACGAATGTCGCCGTCGACAACGCGCTGCTGGGGGTGGTGCGGGCGAAGCGGCACGGCCCCGGGGACATCGTCCGGGTGGGGCCACCGCATCTGAGGGAGGTGGCGGAGGACGCTTCCGTATCGCTGCCCCTGATGGTCAAGGCACGCCTGGCGGATACGGCTCGCCGGCGTCGCGTCGTCGAAGCCGAACTCGTCGCGATCAAACACCGAGCCGTGCAACTCGCCTCAATGGATGGCGGTTTGACTGGATTTGACTCAGCTGCCTACTTCGCGGCGCTGAAGCTGCTCCGTACCCCCGGCGGGGATCTCGCGTCGGCGCGGTCACGGGAAGAGGCAGCTCGCCGGAGTCTGGCTGTCGCAAGGACGGCGCTGCAGGACGCCACGGCCGCGGCCCGGAGGGCTGTGGCGCTTGACAAGGCCGCCGAGTCGTCGCGGGAGCGGTGGCATCAGGTTGACCGTCTGTCCGAGCAGGTGGACCAGACGCGGAGAGCAGTTGAGCACCGCGAGGCCGCTGCGCTCCTGGCACAGGGCGCCTGCGATTCCCTGCGTCAGGAGTTGGCGGGTCTCGGGAGCCTGGGCGCGGTGAAGAAGTGGCGTCTGCGGGCGAAGCAGGGCGAGTTGGAGACGCTGCTGACCGACGCAGACAAGGCCGCCGCGCATGCGGCGCGGTCCGCGGCCGAGGCCCGCGCCACCGCCGATACCCACACCGCGGCCCTCGGTGTCCAGATCAACGCCCTGATCGCCGGCATCGCGCTCAGCCGGGAACAGACCGCTCACCTGGCGGTGGACGTCAACGTGCGGCGGGTGGAGCAGCAGCGGGCCGAGCAGCATTCTCATCTGTGTGAAGCGGACACGACGCGGGCAGAGAGGGCTGTGGAGTGCGCGGAGCGGGCTCACGATCTCACCGAGCATTGCGAACAGCGCGGCTGGCCCGCTCGGTTCGACCAGGCCCGTCGGCTACGCCCGACCGTGGCGGCCGACGCGTCCCGGAAGTCCGCGTTGGAGAAGGAGCACCAGCGAGTCCAAGAGGAGTACGAGCGTCTGGCGCGCGACGCCCAGAGTGAAATCGTCAAGGGTTCCAAGCTGGTTGCCACGACTCTGGCTCGATTCCGCACCAACCGGGCGGTCTTCGAGGGACCGTACGACATCGTCCTCGTGGACGAGGCGGGCGCGGCCACCCTGCCCGAAGTCCTGCTCGCCACAGGCAAGGCGGATCGGGCCGCGGTCCTTCTCGGGGACTTCATGCAGCTGGGCGCGGTCATCCCGGCGGAGTTGAAAAATCACGACCGCGCGGACATCACCCGCTGGCTGCTTCCCGACGTCTTCCAGCACTGCGGGATCACGGAGCCGTTGGAAGCCGGGGCCCATCCGGCTTGCGTCACGCTCACCCAGCAACACCGTTTCGGTCCTGCCGTGATGCGACTGGCCAACAGTCTCGCGTACGGCGGAGTGCTCGGCGGCAGCCGGACGCCGGTTCGCCCGGCGGACGACCCGGAGATCGTGCTGATCGACACGGACGGTCTGCACGAACTCGCCAGGGCCCATCTGACGGGAAGCCGCAGCGGCTGGTGGCCGGCGGGCTCGTTGATCGCGCGGGCCCTGGCCGAACTGCACAGCGAGCTGGGTGAGAAGACCGGCATCGTCACGCCCTACCGCGTTCAGGCCGAGGCCACTCTGGAGGCGCTGAGAGACGTTGAGGGCCCAGACGGGGGAGCCTTGGCGGAGGTCGGCACCACGCACAAGTTCCAGGGCCGGGAGTTCGACATCGTCGTCTTCGACACCGTGGAGGGCGGGGCGGGCTCCCGCGAGCTGTGGATGGCCGGCGCCCACCTCCGGCCCGCGGCGAGCAGTTGGCCCCGCGACGGTGTCCGCCTCTTCAATGTGGCTGTCACCCGAGTCAAGACGCGTCTGTATGTCATCGCCAGTGGCGAACGGGTCAAGAGCGCGAAGCCGGGAACCGCCCTGGCACAGCTCGCGGAGCTCATAGGTACGCAGCACGGCGTACGGGTCGTCCAGGCCAAGACCTTGATCACCCCGCCGACGGCACCGCCCACGTTCCGTGGGCCGTTCGGCACCGCGCTCGCCGACGTGCTGAGCCGGCATGTCGAGGTGACGGAGATCGACGACGAACGTGACTTCTACCGCACGTTCACCGAGGAGATCCGCCATGCACAGCGTTCGTTGTGGCTGTGGGCACCGTGGGTGGCGAAACGGGTCGGCTCCCTGCTGCCCGAGCTCCGTGCGGCAGCCGACCGAGGAGTACGGATCAATGTCTTCATCCGCGACGACACGGACCAACTCCAGAAGAAGCCGGCCAACCAGAAACTCATCGCCGACCTGCGAGCCGTCGCGCATGTGGTCGTACCGATGAATGTCATGCACCAGAAGATCGCCGTCATCGACGAGCGGACGGTCATGCTCGGCAGCCTCAATGTGCTTTCCCAGAGCTGGACCCGCGAGGTCATGCTGACAATGCGAGGCGCGTACTTCGCCCGGAAACTGTTGGCGCACGAACACGCGACGGTCTTCGCGGCTCCGCCCCGCTGCGGGCGCTGCGGCGGCGACGAGATCGAGATCCGCCGATGGAAGAGCGGATGGGTCTGGCGCTGTTACGCCTTCGCCTGCAAGACCACACCCAAGGGTGGTACGAACGCTTGGACCCAGAGTATCCGCGTGGGCCGCTGAGAGTGGGTCTGTCTTCCCGCTGTCGGGCCGGGTGTCGTTGTGCGGGAGCCGGTCGGGCAGGTGTCACGGTATCGAGGAGATGAAGTGGCTGGCTCGTCCGCTGTACGAGACATACAGGTCCTCGCGAGCGCGGGTGCACGCCACGAAGAGGAGACAGCGTTCGGTCAGCATGTCGGTCTGGTGCTGCAGATGGTCGATATCCTCGGCGGTGACGGCGGGGGCGAAGGGGAAGGTGCTGTGCGTCACCCCAACCACCGCGACGCAGCGGAATTCGAGTCCCTTCATGGCGTGCATGGTGGCAAGCCGTATGCCCTCGGAGTGAGAGCTGGGGGCGTTCTTAAGAAGGACTGCGGCCAGGCCGACGTGTTGCAGTCGGCTCTTGATCTTGTCGAGCGAGGCGTGGAAGCGCGCGGCGACCGCGATCTCGGACGGAGCCACTCCGCTCTTCACCCAGTCGCCGATCTTCCCCACCAGAGCCGTGAGCTCGGCGTCCTCTTGGTGGAATCGCCGGAGATCCGGTCGACGCCCGTGCAGGAGCGAGCGGTATCCGGCGAGTGAATCCGTGTCGTCGCCCGACAGCCCTGGGACGGCTTCCGCCTCCAGTACGCGAGCCGACCACCGGAGGATCTCCTCCGTGCTGCGGTAGTTGATGCGCAGTCGGCTGGAGCGGCCGCTCACCACGATGCCCAGTGAGCCCAGGGACACCCGGGAGTCGTAGATCCGCTGATGGGGATCGCCGGTGATGAAGAGGTCGTCCGGACCGGGCACGGCGGCTCCCCTCAGTACGCGCCATTGGACGGGGTGGAGATCCTGGGCCTCGTCGATCACGACATGCTGGTGACTCGCGGCGCCGGGGTCGAGCCGGAGGAGGCGCGCCGCTTCCGCGCACACCTGGAGGTAGGTCCGCCTGCCGTCCTCGTGGAGCCGGCGTTCGAACTCCTTGATCGCGTCCCATACGACGGATCGCTTGGCCGAACCGAGTGCGGTGCCGCGGCCTCGGCGTGACGCGGCCAGATACTGGTCGAGCGTGTTGATCGATTGAGCGAGGACCACGTGCCGGTACTCCTGCGAGAGGAACTGTTCGTTCCAATCCAGCCCGAGCTTTGTGACGACGGCCTGCCAGCGTGCGCGCTCCTCCGTGTCGTCGGCGAGTCTCGGTGCCTCGCCCGTGAGCCGTTGGACGGTCTGCCGCGCGTACGCGTCCACCGTTGTCACGTCCACCCGGCTCAGCAGTTCCTTGTCGTCCAGCAGTAGAGCCAGATTCTCCCGCAGGGAGCGGGCCAGCGCGGTGGTGTAGGTGGTGAGCAGCACCCTGCCGACGGAGCCCGGACGGTTTAGCAGATGCTTCACTCGATGGAGGGCGACCACGGTCTTTCCCGTACCGGGCCCGCCGGTCACCTGGGATGGCCCGCCGAAGGACGTACGGTAGGCGACTCTGCGCTGGGCGGGATGCAGGTAGACGCGCCACGCGGCGAACGGCTTGGACAGGATGTCCTGCAGTTCGGCCGCGCCCGTGACCAGCGTGATCCGGCTGGCCGTGTGCGAGATGGCAGTGGCGATGTCCTGCGGGTCGTACGGTCCCGGGTCTGCGGGACGCCGCAGGGCCACGACTTCCCGCCACACGGTTTCCTCGTCGAAACCCTCCGCGAGGAACTGGAGCACTTCGAACTGGTCCTCGGGGAAGAGCGACGCGAACGCTTCCAACTGTGGTTTGTCGATGACCGTACGAACAGCGGTGAGCGTGGTCGTGTCGATTCCCAGGTGTCCGAGGGCGCCGTCCGAGAAGCGATCGAAGAGACGCGTGGACGCGGTGGCAGCCGCCTCCTCCAGCACCGGGGTCAACTGCTCTATCGCGACCACGTTGCGAATCTCCAGGCCTCGGGTCGCCGTGTTCACCGTGAAGAGCCGCTTCGCCGCCCAGGAGTACGCCTTGTCGTGCGGGACGACGTTGACGAGGAGAAAGGTGTCACCTCCGTCGTCGGGGGCGAGCACGACGCCACGCCAGAAGTCGTTAATGCGGATCGTGCGCATTCGGGGGTCCCGCGCGTTCTCCACCGATTCGAGGTGAAGTCCTTTGTCGGCGTGGAGTTCCGCGGCCGAGAGCTGCTGGAATTTCGCCATCGCTTTGCGGACCCCGGCTCTCACCGGCTTCTCCAACTGCTCGTACCTGTCCCAGAAGGTGTTGGCGAAGGCGAGTTGCGGCACCGGCGGTCCCTTTCACGGCGTTCCGAAAGCGTTCAGCCTACGGGAGGAGCGAGCATGGCCTCACGCAGTCGTCTGGACGCGGCGTACTCCGGAAGTCGGCCCTCCGCGATGGCGGAGACGATCAGGGCACCGTCGGCACCGTCGGCACCGATCGCGCTCTGGAGGCCCCGGCGGCCGAGCCGTGTGCGAAGTCTGCCGGTGGCGAGGGCGAGATCACCGGGTGGAAGTTCGCTCCCGCCGTCCTCGGGATGAGCGGGTGAAGGGGGCGCTTCGGCCAACTCCGGTCGTCCTGCCGGTTGGTCCGCGAGCGACTTCCGCTGCCGCGCCAGCTCCCCTCGCAGTCGGCGCCTCGCCTTCGTCTCGACCTGCCGAATGCGCTCGCGCGTGACTCCGTAGGAGACACCGATCTCCTCCAGTGTCTGCTTCTCGCCGTCCACCAAACCGGCCCTGCGGCGCATGATGTCGGCCGACTTGGCGTCGAGGGTGCTGAGCAGCCGCTGTTCGATGTCCGCCCGTGACCACTGGCGGAGCAGCACCTCCTCAGGCCCCGATACCGGTCGGTCGTACGAGAGGGCGTCACCCAGGTTCGCTCCCTCGAAGAGCTGGCGGTCGAGTGAGTCGGTGACTCGACTGACCCGCAGAATTTCCTCCGCCCGTGTCACCGTCAGGCCGGCGGCCGCCGCCAGATCGCCCGCCGTGACCCTCCCGCCCTGCGACCGCAGCCTCGCTGTCGCGCCGGCGACCTTGCGCATCTCTTCGTGGAAGTAGACAGGAACGCGGATGGCGCTGCCGAAGTCGGCCAAGGCGCGCGACAGTGCCTGTCGTACCCAGGCGTACGCGTAGCTCGAGAATCTGAGGCGGCGACTGATGTCGAACTTGCAGACCGCGTGTATCAGTCCCAGCACTTCATGTTGGAACAGGTCGTGGTACTCAAGGCCCTGATCCGCGTACTTCTTGCACAATTCATGCACCAGGCGGGTGTTGTGCTCGACCAGAGCCTCGTACGCGCGCCGCCGCACGCAACCCGGTTCCAGCGCTGCCAGCTCCGCTTCCGCGACAGATTCTCCCGCCCTGTCGGGCCCGCCCCGCATCAGTACGGCCAGGCCGGTCGCCTCGTCATCGGAGAGCAGCCGCGTTTCACCGGGGCGTGCGGAGTGCCGCCGTTCGGCGAGCAGCCGCTGGGCGGCCGCCACCGCGAGGGACAACTCCGCCGCCGTGTGCGGTCGGCGCTCCGTCTCCGGCGAGGCTGTGGCCGATACGGTCTCCGGATCGAGGTCCGTTCCGGAGTCTTCCGGCGCCGAGACACCTTCGCCGTACGCGTCGTCGTCAGACGTCGGGTCGGGTACAGGCCCGGTGGCCAGCCGCCCGGAGAGCCGGTCCCGCTCCTCGTCGGTCAGCCCGCAGAGCCGGGCCACTCCCGCCACCACCCGGACGAGGGCCGGACCCACCGCCCGTACCGCCGGGCGAGATCCGCCGCTGTTTCGACGCGCCATCCGACGACGGACACCGCGTCCGGCGCCGGAGAGGTGGGCGGTACGGGATCGACCTCGTCTGGTATCGGAGCGGCGACAGCGGGTCGAGGGACCTGCCTCGGCGGCACCACAGGCCCTACAGGCACAGACGGCACCACTGCGACCACACGCCTTGCGGGCGCTGGCGGCACCACCGGTGCCGCCACGCGTAACCCGAGCCCACGCAGGGCCTGTTCAACAGAACGAGCCCGCCGTCCGGCACCGGTCTGCCGGCATCCGCGGGGATCTGGACCGCAGCTTCCAGAAGGACCGGCTGCACGTACGTACCGGCCCTGTCATGGCTCCGCGCTTCATCCTCCTGCACGACCTCGCCCATCTGCTGATCCGTCAGCTCTCGTTCGACTCGGGCTACACCACCGCCAGGCTGCGTGAGCGCGTGTACGCACGGGAGGATCAGGCGCAGCCGGACTTCTCGTCTACACGGCGGCGGGTGACGCGGCGGGGACGCTGGGCGGTCTGGTCCAGCAGCGGGAGCCGCCGCTCCTCGCGGAGACTCTCCTGCGCATGGTCGAGGCCCCCGCCTGGTGTTCCGCCGACCCCCTCTTCGCCGAGCACGCGGGTCAGGGTTACGGCAACCTCAACCGGGGTGCGTGCCACGCCTGCGCGCTGCTGCCCGAAACGAGCTGTGAGACCGGCAACACACTGCTGGACAGGGTGCTGGTGATCGGCGGGGACGGGGTGCCCGGCTACTTCCAGGACGTGGTCACGGAAGCCCGCGCGGCGGCGGCAGGCCTGGAGGAGTAAACACTTATGGCGCTCGACCATCTGACCCTGGCCCCGGACCAGCGGTCCCTTCTCGCCGGGATGCCGTTCGACGGCCACCACCTGGTCAACGGCCCGCCCGGCTCCGGGAAGAGTGCCCTCGCCGTGCAGCGCGCGGTGATGCTCGCACTCACCGGTGAGCCGGTCGCCCTCCTCACCCGCTCGAACCTGCTGCGCCAGTCCCTCGAACCGGAGGCCGTGGCCCTCGGTCCGGACGAGGGCCTGACGGTGTCGACGGTCCACCGCTGGCTGCACACCTGGCACCGCTCGGTCGCCGGTGACCCCGCCCCCCCCCAGACCGAGGACGGCTGGTTCGACTGGCCCGCGGTCCTCCAACAGGCCACCCTCGGACCACAGACGGGGCGGGCCTCCTCCTCGTGATCGACGAAGGCCAGGACCTGCCGGGCGACTTCTACCGGCTGTGTCGTCTGCTCGGTGCCCGCATTGCCGTCTTCGCCGACGAGTGCCAGCGCATCACAGACACGCAGTCCACTCTCGCCGAGAACGCCTCGCGCCTGACGGCTCCCCGCCGTTATGACCTGGGGGGCAACCACCGCAACTCCCGCCCGGTAGCGGCTCTGGCGGCCCACTTCCATGTCGGGACGGCACCGCCACCGCTGCCCGAACGGGACGGTCCGGCATCCTCGTTGCACCGGTGCGGCCGGGCGGCCGAGGTCGCCGACCACATCGTGGAGCACACCCGTCATCACCCCGAGCACCGGACCGGCGTCGTTCTCCGTTACACAGCGCACCAGTTGGACCTGCTCGCGCGACTGGAGCGCCGGCTCCCCACCGGACGCGTCAGGACGTACGTCGGAAAGGCGGCGGCAGGCCGTTACCGCACACTCGATCTCGTACGCCCCGGAGTCGCCCTGCTCACTCGCGCGAGCGCCAAGGGCCTGGACTTCGACACGATCTTCGTACCCGACACCCGCCAGGAGCTGTACCTCGGTTACGCGGGCGAGGGCGAGCTGCCGCTGTTGAAGGCGGTCGACCCAGACGTCCTCACGCGTGTTGACTCCCCATGAATTCACTGTTACGCTTTTCACTGTCACAAATTGGCTAGTGAAAGTGGGTAGAGAGTGAGTCGTACGATCCGTATCGACGACGAGGTTTTCGCGGCTCTTCAGGGATACGCGGAACCGCTCGTCGACACACCCAACAGCATCCTTCGGAAGGTGTTGGGAGTAGGCGGCCCGGCGGCCACAGTCGAGGACGACCAGGGCGAGGAGGGGTTCCCGCAGTCCGGTCTGGCCCCCCAGCTGGCGGCCGGCAAGCTGCACGTCGGTCAACGGCTCGTCTGGAAGCGCCGCAACCTTCAGCGGGAGCACGTGGCCGAGGTGCTGGCCAACGGCAACCTGAGAGTCGAGGGTTGGCGGGTCTTCGGTACACCCTCGCGCGCGGCCACCGTGCTGGCGGGCAACCAGCAGAACGGACTTCACGTGTGGTGCACCGAGGACGGGACCAGGCTCGAAGATCTCTGACCGGGTCCGGCTCGTCGGGCACCCCGATACGATCGGGCGCATGACGACCCCGGAGGGCCAAGAGCCGCCCAAGATTACGGAGGAGTACTTCCTCGACACCCCCACCGGTGTGGAATCGGAGGCGGGGACCGATGACGAGCTCCCTGACATCGCCCGTCCCTGGAACCCCGAGCAGATCAGGGTCAACACCCGGCAGTTCTCGCTGCGCAACGCCCTGGACATGATCGACGACGACTCTCTGGAGCTCGCGCCCGACTTCCAGCGCGGGCGGGTCTGGAAGCTGGTGCAGAAGTCCCGTCTGATCGAGTCGGTCCTCCTTCAGATTCCGCTGCCCGCCTTCTACTTCGCCGAGGACACGGACGGGTACATGCGGGTGGTCGACGGCCTTCAGCGTCTGTCGACCATCCATGACTTCGTCAGAGGAGGAGCGGAGTCCGGCTTCGCCCTGAAGGGGGTCGAATACCTGCAGACCGCGGTGGAGGGAAAACGGTTCGAAGACCTTCCCGCGCCGTGGAAGCGCCGGATCAACAACGCCCAGATCGTCGCGCACGTCATCGACCCCACCACGCCGCCCGATGTCATGTACGACATCTTCAAGCGCATCAACACCGGTGGCACCCCCCTCAACGCGCAGGAGATCCGGCACTGCATGAGCCGGGACCGCAGCCGCGAGATCCTCAAGACGATGACGGCCACCGAGGCTTTCAACAGGGCGACGAACGGCATGGGCGGGCATATCCGCATGAACGACCGGGAGATGGCCCTGCGCTTCGCCGGCTTTTGGCTGCTCGGTGCGCAGGCGTACGCGAGGTACGCGGCCATGGACCCGTTCCTGCAGCGCACCACGTCCCTGCTGGACACGCCTGACGAGGTGCCCGTCGAGAAGGTCGACGAGCTGGTGGCAGCCTTCGAGAAGGCCATGGAGAACGCCTGGCTGCTCTTTGACGACCAGGCTTTCCGTAAGTGGCCGTGGGGAAGCACGGGCAAGAACCCTATCAATCGGGCCCTGTTCGAGGCGTGGTCCATCACTCTCGCCGACTACGACCGGGACGACCTCGCCGCACGCAGTGGAGCCATCGTGGCGGCGGCGCGCGAGAACATGAGCCATGACCGGGGCTTCATGGAGGCGATCACCTCGTCCACGGGTGACGCCGGCCGTGTCCGCTACCGGTTCGAGGCCGTCAGGCGTTTCACCGAGGCCGGCAAATGATCACTTCGCTGGGCATTCGCCACTTCAAGCGCTTTGCCGAGGCGTCGTTCGAATTCAGACGGCTCACCGTCCTGACCGGCCTCAACGGCACCGGCAAGAGCACCACCATCCAGGCCCTGTTGCTCGCCCGGCAACTGGCAGACGGAAGCAGCAGCCCGGTGGCGCGTCTGAACGGCCCGTACGGGCTCGCGCTGGGCGAGGCGCAGGAGGTCCAGCACCCCGACGCGCCCGACTCCCGCATCGAGGTCCGGCTCGAAAGTGACGAGCTGAACGTCCCGAGCATCCTGACCTTCGAAGTGCCGGACGAACAGGCGCTGTACCTGGAACCGGTGGGGCGCCGTGGAGTTTCCCTTCCGGAGATGAGCGGGAGGGGGAGCGCTTTCACGTATCTGTGCGCGGAGAGACTCGGGCCACGGGACCAACTGGGCGTATCCGCCGAGCACCCTGACGCGATCGGCGTGGGCACACAGGGCGAGTACACCGCACAGGTTCTCGCCCTCCACACGAGCCGGACGGTACGCGAGGAGCTGCGGCACCCCGACACCGAGGCCACGCACGGGGTCACCATCCTCCGTACCCAGGTGGAGACGTGGGCTTCCGACATCATCCGGCCCATCAAGATCACGGCGCAGTCACCCCCCGGCATCACGGCGAGCACGATCCGCTTCCAGGAGCCGGGCCTCCTCGGCGAGGCGATCCGCCCCACCAACATGGGGTTCGGCTTCTCCTACGCCCTGCCGATCATCGTGGCCGGCCTGCTGACCCGCCCCGGAGACCTCCTGATCGTGGAGAATCCCGAAGCGCATCTGCATCCCGGGGGCCAGTCGAAACTCGGGCGGTTCCTGGCGCGGGTCGCCGGCGCCGGCACACAGGTGATCGTGGAGACGCACAGCGATCACGTACTGAACGGCGCCCGACTCGCCGTCGCGGAGGAAGGGGTGCTGGACCCCGGCGACGCGATCATCCAGTACTTCGGCGAATCGGACATCGGCGTGACCCCGATCGGGTTCACCGAGCGGGGCGAGCTGACCGAGTGGCCGCAGGGCTTCTTCGACCAGATGCGGAGCGACTTGGGGAGGCTGGCGCGTGCCAGACGCGGGGGGAGATGAGCCGTACCGGTTCGTCGTCGACGAATCGTCCTTCGAGCTGGGTGAGTTGACGGGGGACCAGCTCGCTGAGTTACTCCACCCGTTCAACACCACGCTGGCGGACCTGCTCGAACAGAGCCACAAGGTCGCCGTGTCGCCCTTCTGGAGCGAAACGCAGTGCGGACCGGACGGCCGCGAACTGCACGACGTTCTCTATGCCAGCCGCGATCCGCGCGGGTACGACGAGCGGCTGCTGATGGGTTCACTCATGGACCGTTGCCCGTCCTGGGACACCGGGCTCCCCGGCCTCACGGACCGGGTGGCTGTCGGCGAAGACCCGATCGAGCCGGCCTGGTCGTTGGGGTACGCGCTGTTGCAGGGCACGCGAGGACACCATGTCGGATGCCTGGTACTTCCCTCGGCGGTGCGGCGCGGCTGGCGTTCGGCGTCCGGAACGGGCGCGGAGTCCGAGGTCTTCTTCTTCGCGGAGACCGGCACAGTTCCCGATTTCTGGCGAGGGCTGTTCGCCCGCGAGAACGTGCCGCAGTCCGAATTCTTCAGCCGGACGCACGCGGCCTTTCCGGAGCTTGTCTTCGCCGATTCGCTCACCTTCCGCAAGTTCGACGGGGGGTATCGGGATCTCCGCGAGTGGGTGGTCCGGGCGCTGACCGTGATACACGACCACTTCGCGGCGGCCTGGACGGAACACGAGGGCAACGGTCACCTGGTACAGCAGGTGCTCGGCAGCCACGGGCTCGACCTCTCGCCCGAAAGCACCAACACCCGCGCCAACAAGAGCGTCATGAGGCAACGCGAGGTCTCCCACGACGGAGAGGGCTACCTGTGCGAGTGGCACGCCAAACAGCACCCGGCGCGGAATCGAGTCCATTTCAGCCTGCCTGACCCCCGGCTGGGCGACCGCATTCTGGTGGGCATCTTCGTGGACCATCTGGACACGTGACGGCGGCGGCGGTGGTGGGCGGCCGCGGGGACGGCCCGCCCCGCGCACGGGTGTCGGTGCGAGCCCGTGCCGACACCCGTGCTACGCACGCCCGTTGTCGGCCCTTCCCGCCGGTCGCCGGATCCACCTCGCGAGCAGGCGACCCGTCGCGCGAACGGAGCCGCGCGCGGGCGGCCCGTCCCGGGTGACCTCGGCTGGCGGTGGTCCGGTGGGCCGGGGTTCGGGAGGGGCGACTGTTACGAGAGCGGTGGCCGGCAGACGTACGGGGAACCCGGTCCGGAAGGCGAGTACCACCGCCAGGCCACCGGTCGCGTACCGCTCCACGCGGCTGCCGGTGACCTCGCGCCGGACGCCGTCCAGCGCGACGTGATCGCCGGGCACCACGCGGAACGCCCACTGCAACCGCTCGTCAGCAGCCATGATCCGGAGTGCTGTCGGGGAGCGAGATCATCGCCCAGACCATTCTTCCCGGCCCCTGACGCGCGCTCACGCCCCAGCTCTCCGCGAGGGCCGCGACGAGGACGAGCCCCCGCCCGTCGGTGGAGTCCGGGGCCGGTTCGCGGGGCACGGGCGGGTTCTCCGAGGCGTCGTGCACCTCGATCCGCGGCCCGTCCGGCCCCGGGACGTAGTGAGTCTCGATCTCCCGGCCGCGGGAGACCCGGGCGTGCCGGACGGCGTTGGTGGGCAGTTCGGAGAGGACGAGGGTCGCGGATTCCTCCAAGTCGGACAATCCCCACCGCCCGAGGGCCTTGCGCAGTTCGAGCCGGGCCAACCCGACGCAGCTCGGGTGCTGGCTCCAGCGCAGGACGACGGGGCGGAACTGGTTGGTGTCCGGGAGATTCGGCATCAGGCCGCTCCCGGGAGGTGACACGTGTCCGGATTGACGCCAAAAGCGCCCCGGAGAAAGGGAGATGGGGAATTCGACGGTGCCGGGAAGGGCGGGGCGATAAACTCCGCCATTGTCGGAGGGGCTCCTGTTGCGCTTCGGCCACGCCCCCGGACGTTGCAGCGTCGCGGGGGTCTTGCGTGCGGCGGTCTTTTCGGTGTGGAATCACCTTCGCCGAGGACCGGGTGACCGTACATATCCGGGCTGTCACCAAATGCCCTGTGTGGACAGGGAGTTAAACGAAATCGGGTTCGACCGAAGTGGAGCTCAACAGCGAATCAGGCAAGGTCACACCGCGTGTGAAGCTGGGCAAGCGGCTGCGCAGACTGCGGGAGCGGAGGGGGCTGTCGTTGCGTCAACTCTCCGAACAGGTGGGCGGCTATTCGCACAGCTATCTCGGTCGGGTGGAGTTGGGGAGCAGCTTCCGTCGGAGGCGCTGGTGGACGCGCTGGACGAGTTCTTCGACTCGGATGGGGTGCTGGGTGAGCTGCTGGAGTTGGCGCACGAGTCGGTGATCTCCGACTACAGTCGGACGTTCGTGAGTAGGGAGTCGCAGGCGGAACGGATTCAGGTTTTCACGAGCAGCCATATCCCGGGACTTCTGCAGACCGAGGACTACGCCCGCGAGTTGTTCCGGAAGGCACTTCCTGGTGAATCCGAAGGGAAGTTGAGCGAGCGTGTGGCTGCCAGGATCCGGAGGCAGCGCATCTTTGAGCGTGCAGTCGCGCTCCCCTATTGGGCAATCATGGATGAGGCGGCTCTGAAGCGACCGCTGCGGGACTCGCAGTACATGGTTGAACAATTGGGGCATATCGCCCAGTTTGCTATGTGCCCGTGTATCGAGATCCAGGTGATCCCTTTCGTGATGGGCGGCCACCCCATGCTCGGCGGAAGCTTGACCTTGATGACCCCTTAAAGAGGGCGGGACGATGGCCTTGGTCGAGAGCTTCGACTCGGGAGAGGCAGTAGAGTCCACGCGGAGGGTGGTTGAGCTCACCGAGCGCTTTGACCTGGCCCGTTCGTTGGCTCTGACGGGCGACGACTCGCTGGACCTGGTGCGTAAATACCTGAAAGGTTACGAAGATGAATGTGATTCCTGATGCTTCTGCTCTGACCGCTTGGCGCAAGTCGAGTTACAGCGAGAACGGAGGCGGCGGGTGTGTTGAGGTGTCCGACGGGTACGCCTCCGGTGTACCCGTCCGTGACGGCAAGATCCCGCACGGCCCCGCCGTGATTTTCCCCGTTGCCGGTTGGTCATCGTTTGTCTCAGCGGTCAAGGGTGGCCAGCCGCTCTCCTGAGCTCGACAGTTCAGGTCTTGGTGTTTGTCAGGTGCGGGCCGATGTAACCCACGTAAACCAGGCCCGTGCCCGGCCCGTCGTCGTAGAAGTGCAGGCGAGGCGAGACGGTGTTGCCGCCGCCGATACGGATGTGGGCTTCCATGTACACCCCACCCGCCGGGTCCACCGTGAGCGGTACGGGGAAGGTGCGTTCCTTGCGCCAGGCACCGCGGTTCCCCACAGAGTCGGACTCCTTCATCTTCACTTTGCCGGCCGAGAAGGGGTACGCCTCGTTGGGCGGTCGGGAGCACCAGGAGCGGAAGTCTCCGCTCGCTGTGCCGGACGCCGAAGCCTAGGCGTAGTCCTGGAGGGCGAGAAGCGCGTCCCACGCGGTCTCGACCCAGTTGCCCACGGACTGGTCGTCAAGGTCGCGCGTGTGCCTTTCGTTGCCGGTAAACACAAGGTGCGGAAACCCCGAGAATCGCCCCAGCAGTTCGGTGAAGGACACCGGGCGGTTGCTGGTGTCCTCGCCGGGCGCATGGGCCAACTCGTACTGGCCCATCTTCTCCAGGCTGACCTGGAGGGCCCTCACCTGACGGCGGAGACGACGCAGCTCGGTCTCCAATTGCTCGTTCTCGCCGCGTAGTTCGTCCTCGCGGCCTTCGGTCTGTTTCAGCTCGGTGCGCAGTCCGCTGATCTCGTCGGCGCGAATGGCCTCGGTCTGCTCGGCCTCCCCGAGCATGGCCGTCAGGGTCTCGTTGTCGGCCCGCAGCTTCTCGATCTCCGTCCCTTGGACTGTCGGCCTGGGGCGGGTTCGCTGGACGGGAAGAGTGTCGAGCGGAGCGGGCAAGGGCTGCCGCAGGGCGAGCCGTTGGGGGAGCGAGGCGAGCACTGACGCTGCCCTGGAAGGATTCGCCTCGATGGTGGACCGTGGCATCACCGGATGCCGCTGGGCGTCGGGCTTCCACGCGAGATCGATACCGGGCAGGTAGGTACGGATTCCACCGCCGAAGACCGGGTGGTACTCCAACTCCCTGTTGAACGCGGGCAGCGCCTCGGGAGTGAGGACGTAGAGGATTGCGAGCCCAGGGAGGTGGGCGAATGCCTTGTCGACGACCTCTTTTGTCCACTTGGCAGTGTCCCGACCGTGCGGCACGGTCGCCACGACGATTGGGAGACGGCGATCCGCATCGCAGAGCTCTTCTATGACTTCGGGGATGTCGGCCGGTTCTATAAAGTACGGCGTCGCGGTGACGTCCGCGAGACCGTCCTGGGCCGCCAGTGAGTCGAGGAGCAGCTTCGCGATCTTCGGAGTGTTGGCACGGGTGGGGAACTGATCGGGAGAGGCAGGGCGATGCTCGACGTCGAGCTGTATCCACGTCCGGCGTTCGTCCTCACAGTGATCGGACCGAACGACCAGGGTGGACTGCCAGGTGCCGCCGTTGCCGAGTCGCGTCTCGCGTAACCGCCAGCGCTTGTAGGCACCTTGTTGGCCAGATGTCTCGTCGTGGTCGAGCGTGACGCCGACGGCTATCTCGTTGCGCCCCTCGTCCAGCGCGGACGTGTTGTACCGCTTGCCGGTCAGCCAGTCGTAGAGCTGCCGTTCGGCGTTGGCGGAGGCGGCGACGTAGTCCTGCGAGGTCGAGACGACCATCCTGTAGCTACGGGGTTCCATGGCGGTCTCAGATCACGCTGGTCTTGGCGGGGTGGCGGGGTCCGTGGCCGGGGGGTGGATCGATGAGGGTCCGGTACGGGGTGCCGGACTTCTCGGCTTCGGCCATGCGGTCGTAGACGTCGAGGATGAGGTCCTTGGTGCGGTAGGTGCCGTGGGCGGCGAGGTCTTCGCGCTTGACGATGAGAAATGTCTCCATTATGTCTTCCAACTCGTCGCGGTCGAGGCCGTAGAGGCGGAAGAAGGCCGCGTCAATCTCGGCACGGAGAAGCGCACGGCGCTCCTCACTCCAGCGGAACGGCGCCTTCCCATAGCCGAGTTCGGCAGCGAATGGAGCCATGGAGTGATCGGTGACGGTCAGTTCAACAGCCCTCTTGGCGATCCAGGTGCCGATGTCCTCTTTGCCGTCAGGGCTCGGCTGGTTGTATGACTCTGGCGGGAGCACCGCCAACTGCTCGAACTGGAAAAAGTTCAAGTTGGAGCCGGCCATCTTCTGGCGCAGCACGTAGTCGAGCACGAGAGCCGACGTGTTGGCGTAGAGGGCGGTGGTATTGCCCGACGCCGTGGGAAGCATGAGGTTCGCCGAATCGCCCAGGCCGTGAGCTGGGAAGAGGAACGAGAGAACCGTTCGCCGATCAGTCGACCGGCAGATCTTCCGAAAACCGGTGAGCCATTGCCGATCCCAGTTCCGATCGGCAAGCTGGGATGCTACCCCCATCTCGAAGATGGTGTTGCCCAACCTGTCCCGCTTCTTTGTCGGCACATCGAACTCCGGCACCCAGTACCTCGGCATCGGCACGAAGTCCGGATCATCATGCTGCTCCGGTGTCAGGCGCGGCAGCGTCCCCATGTTCGCCTGTGCCTGCGTCTGGCCCTCGTACGTACCCAGCCGGTGATCGAAGTGGTGCAGCATCTTCGCCTCGTACAGGGGGAGATACCGCTGCTCCTCCCGCTCGAAGACGTTGCCCCGCAGTTCCCAGCCGTCGCCCTCCAACTGCTCGGCCGTGCGGAAGAGATGGGAGTCGTTCGACATGTGGAACATCGTCATGAACGACAGACCCCACGGATTGCCGTCCGGGTCGTCCTCCTTGATCAGCACCGGGACCCGCCGGTAGATGCCCAGGGTGATCTCTGCGTCCCGCCGGGAGCGGAACACCGGCAGCGTGCCGGTGTTCGGGTTGACCAGCAGGATCTCCTCCAGCGGCATCGCGAATCGGCGTGCGGCGAGGTCTTCCATGTACCGCGTACCGAAGGCGAACGATGCCTCGCGTACGCGCACAGCACGACCGCCGACCGTGAGCAGGCAGAACCGGACACGGTGGTCGACGTCCCGGCTCAGCAGAAACGCCTCGTTCTCGAAGTCCAGGAACGCCGCGAGCCGTGCCGTTCGCACCAAGTCCGAGAAGAACGGCGCCGTCGTCGCGTCCGTGGCGATGCCCGTCGGCAGCACCAGACCGAAGTGACCGAGCGGGGCGATCGCGTGCGAGGCGTTTTCGGCGAAGACGGCGTACGTGTTCACGTCGCCCGCGCCGGCCAGTGGGAAACGGGCCGAGTCCCGCAGCAGATGGCTCGTCCCTTCGGCGATGCGCTTCGCCGCCGCGAAGTCCGTCGCCAGCGCGCGTTCCTCGGGGTGTTCGCTGGTGGCAAGTGCCGTGATGAGGCGTTCGCGGGCCGCCTTGTTGGCGGCGGTGGCGATCTCCTCGCTCCGCGAGGCGAAGAACTCCTGCTCCTGGAGCTTGACCCGCTCCCACGGCGGGTTCCCCAGCACACACGAGAACCCACCCGCCCACCCCGTCCGCTCGTCCACCGAGCCCGCAGTGGTGCCCTCCGGCACCCGGAAGACCTCCGGGAACTCCAGGTGCCAGTGGAAGAAGTCGTACGCGTCCCGGAGATCCTTGATCTGTTCGTCCACGCCGTCGGCCACCCGCGCGGCGCCGTCGTTCAGGTCGAGCAGTGTCTTCGTGGTGATCGCGGGGACGGACTTCTCCGTCTTCGGCCAGACGAAGGCCGCGCACCACGCGTCGGCCAGCTTCCGCGCCTCGACGTACTCCGTCGAGGTGGTGAGTTCCTGGTAGCGGTCGCGCTGCTTGTGAACCGCCTCCAGGCTGTCCGAATCGGCGGCGGTGATGTCCGTGGCCTCACGGGTGAGGTCGGCGTTGGGGGCCCGCAGGGGGACCGTCTCGAACAGTTCGCCTTGCAGGGCGTCGTGCTTGAGGTTGTCCAGCCAGGCCAGCCGCTCCGCCTTGTTGCGCTTCTTGAGGCCGGAGACCCACTTCCTGTCGTCGCCCTCGATGGCCTTGAACGCGTCGTCCGGCAGCCCGCCCGCCAGCAGCTTCGGTGTCGTACCGAGCAGTCCGTTCCCGTGCCGGATGTGCGCGTCCAGGAAGGTGAGCGGCTTTCCGGGGTCCAGCGCCTCGATCCAGAGGGAGACCTTGGCCAGCTCCACCGCCAGGTGGTTCAGGTCCACCCCGTAGACGCATCGCCCGATCACTTCGCGCAGCGCGTGCCGTACCGCCTCGACCGGCGGTTCCGGGTCGTCCTCGCGTACGGCTGCCAGCCGCTTGGCGATGCGGCGGGCCGCCGCCACCAGGAAGTGGCCGGAGCCGCAGGCCGGGTCGCAGACGGTCAGGGACAGCAGCGCCGCCTCCTGCTCCTCGCGGGTGGTGCCGGACTTGACCGCGTCGGTGATCACCGGCTCCAGTGCCGAGTCCAACAGGGACTCGATCAGTGAGCTGGGGGTGTAGTACGAGCCGGTGGTCTTGCGTTCGTTGCCCGCGAGGGTGCGCAGCTCGAACGAGTCGTCGTCACCGCGCCGGGGGACCAGCTCCAGCAGCGACTCGTAGATACTTCCCAGCTCCTCGGCGCCCAGGTGGCGGTAGTCGACCGGGCGCGGGCGGCCGAGCTTCTTGTCCTCCACCACCGACAGGGACCTGATCGCCGAGAAAAGCGCCTGGTTGGACAGCTCCCAGCCGTCGAGGACCGCGTCTTCCCCGGTCGGCTCGAACAGGCCGCCGAGTGCGGGCAGTCCGAGCGCGGGCAGGCCGCCCTCCTTGCCCAGGCCGTCGAGAACCAGCCGCAGGGCCTGCCACTGGTCGCCGTGCGGGCCGCCGCGTCGGCGGTTCGCCAGACGCCGCAGCTTCGCCGAGGAGAAGTACCGCTCGTAGCGGTCCCGGGCGGCGGGATCCGCGTCGGCCGGGATCAGGACGTCGCGGTCCTCGGCGACGAAGAGGAACAGCAGCCGGTACGCGAGGCGGAGCAGGGCGCGGTGCAGCAGGTCGACGGTCACGCCCTGCTGGTGAAGGCGCTCGCGCAGGGCACGGTTGGCGGGGTCCTTGATGAAGCCGGTGCCGAGCGTGACGAGGGCCTTCTCCACGCCCTCGCGCAACTGGTCCAGAGCGCGAGTGCCGCTGGCGATGGCCTCCGTGCGCCACTTCTCCAGCCAGCAGTTGGCAGGGTTGGGAGCCGTGGCGGCGGACGCGTCCGGGGCGGTGGTGTCGGCCTCGGCGGACCGTACATCGAACCGGGACTGGTGCAACAGCCGCCACAGCAGCTGGAATTCGGAGAAATGGTCGCCGTCGAAGATGGCCTGGAGATCGAACTCGATGTAGGACGCGCCCACCAGGGAGCTGGAATCGCGCAGCAGCCGCAGCTGCCGGCCGTTGGTGAGGACACCCCACAGCGTTCCGGGATCGCTGCGGTTGAGGTACTCCTGCATCATCGACTGCGGGGCCGATCTGGTGACGCCTTCGGTCCGGGTGTCCAACGGGGTGTTCCAACCCAGCAGTTGGAGCGGCACGTGCTCCCAGTGGTGGCTGACCGGGAAGTGCTTCTCGCCGTCGGCGGACGGCAGCCCACCCGCCGGCACGACGGGCAGATGGCCGAACTTCAGCTCGTCGAGCAGGGGCAGCAGCCAGAAGCGGCGGGTGATGCCGGTGGCCTGGACGGAGTTGTTCTCGTACGCCCCCTCCTTCTCCAGGGCGTCCCGCAGTGCCGTCCAGTTGCCGCGCAGCGCCGACCAAGAGCGCTCGGCGGCGTCCCGGACCGTGTCGCGGGGGCCGAAGAGGCGGTAGTCCGCGGGTGCGGAGCCGACCAGTTCCTTGCCGTCGGCGATACGGGTCAGCATGTCGGCCGGCAGCAGGCCGCCGACCGTGACGACGGTCGGAGTGACGGCGGTTCTGGCGAGGCTCATCGGCTGGCTCCTTCGGTCGTCGGAGCGGGCGCTTCCGCGCTGTCGGAGGTGTCCGGCAGATAGACGTAGACGCCGAGCACGTCCGGGCGGTCCTGCGGCGTGACCTTCAGACCGCGCCGTGCCGCGCCCACCGAGCCGCGCACCCGGCGGTGGGATTCGAGGAGTCGGGTGGCGAGTTCGACGCCGCGGGCCTCCAGGACGTCGTCGATCAGGGGGAGGCCGGAGATGATCCGCCGAGCGTGCTCCACGGCGCGCTCCGGATCCGTGTTGCCGGCCGCGCGGGCGGAGAGCAGGTCCACTGCCTCCTCCTCGGGTAGCCATTCCGCAGCGCCGGTGCCGCCCCAGAAGGCCAGGACCCGGGCGTCCTCTGCGATCTGGTGCAGGATGTGGCCGGACCGGTTCGGCAGGCTGAGCCGGAAGCGGTAGCGGACCAGCAGGAGCGTCGTCCGCTTCGTCACCGTCTTTGTACGGACGACGCCGCAGCGGCGAGCGGGCCGCTCCCAGCCGGGCAGCTTCGGGTCGAGCGCCGCGTCGAGGACGAACTGTGCCAGCGCGGACACCGCCGGATCCGTCCGGGTCAGTGCCACCTCACCGCGAGGGGCGACGGGGGTGTCGTGGAACGGCAGAGGGTTCGGATGCTTGGGGCCCAGCACCGTACGGAACATGTCCCGAACCGCGAGAGGAAGGCCCTCGGCGCCGATGCTGAAGCCCGTCGGCTCCTGGGACAGCGGGCCCGCCTGGCCCCGCAGCGCGATCAGGGCTGCCCGGGTGAACTCCCGTGTCTCTTCGCCCGATCCGAGGGAGGCGCGTACCTCGGCGACCTCGCGGGCGACCTCCTCCTTCTTCACGGAGTGCTGCGCGTAGCGGGTACGGGACGTCTTCTCCCGCTCGGCGGCGCTCTGCCACTTCGCGTGCAGGTCGTCCCGCTGCTCGTTCAGGCCGGATCCGGCGCCGAAGTCGAGGGTGAGCTGATCGCCCTGGATTCCCTCGCCGCGCAGCAGGAGCCCTTCCAGCACTGCCTGCATGACGTTGTCGGACTCGTCGGGTACGGGGACGGAAACCCCGGTCGCCTTGCGGATCCGTGCGTGTTTGCGCAGCAGGACATCGAGCACGATGCCGTCGATGCCGTTGTCCGCGCCGTAGAGGGTGACCGCGCGCACCACGTCGGTGCGCTGACCGAAGCGGTCGACCCGGCCCTCCCGCTGCTCGTGGCGGGTGGGGTTCCACGCGAGGTCGTAGTGGACCACCGCGTCGAAGCTGTCCTGGAGATTGACACCTTCCGACAGGCAGTCGGTAGCGACCAGTACACGCTTCTGCGGTGGCGGGTTGCCGTCCGTGTCCTCGGCGCTCAGGGCGGCGATGCGGGCGATGCGCTGGTCGGGGGAGAGGGTGCCGGTGACCGCCTCGACCGCGTGGGTCCGGGGCCCGCGGTTCGGGTTGAGGGCGGCTTTCAGATGGTCGGCGACATACTGGGCGGTGGGGATGAACCGGCAGAAGACGATCGGCTGGTAGCCGTCCTTGAGCAGTCCCTTGACCGTCTTCGTGAGCTGTTCGAGCTTCGCGTCCTTCGGGCCCGTCAGCGCCTCGGCCTGCTTGGCCATGGCCAGCAGCCGGCGCCGCGCGGACTTCTCCCGACCGTCCGTGTCCGCGTCACCGAGATCGTTGTCATGGCCGTCGGCACCGGGGGACCCGTCGTCCTCGGCGGCGGGGGCGTTGAGGAGCGCGCCGGGTACGGCGTCCGCCGACTCCATCGTCTCGTCGCCCGCCGCGTCCATCACGGCCGCCCGGCCGATGGCGTCGGCCTCCTCCTCGGTGACCGCGTCCAGGTTGGCCGCGCGGGTGCGCAGGGTCTGCGCTGCGGCGAGCGGCGAGGAGGCGAGGGAGCGGAGCAGGGCCAGCGCCGACCACCAGCGGATGCGCTGCTGGAGGCCCCCGGAGGAGTCGCGTACCGTCTCGCGGGCGTACGAGATGACCCGCTCCACCAGCTTCCGGTAGTCCTCGTGGAGGGTGTACGCGACCTCCAGCGTCTCACGGTCGCTGGGGAAGATCGCGTCGTCCTGGAAGTCGTCCCTGATGTCGGCCCTGCGCCGCTGGATGAAATACCGGGCCAGCTCCTTGCGGCCCGCGTCCCGGTCCAGGCTGATGGACTCCAGCTTCCGGTCCAGCAGACCGAGAAGGTTACGGAACGGTTCTTCCTTGCCACTGTGCGGCGTGGCCGTCACCAGCAGCAGGTGCCGGGCCGGGTCGTCGGCCAGGCGGCGCAGCAGCTCGTAACGGAGCTGGCGCTGCCGCTTGCCGCCGGATCCACTCTCGGAGACACAGGTGTGCGCCTCGTCCACGATCACCAGGTCGGGGGCATTCTTGACGAAGTCGTCCCGATGGCGGGGCGACTTGATGAAGTCGGTGGACACGACGTAGTTGCGGTCCGGGTGGAAGACGGAGCCGCCGTACATCTGGGACCGGGTGAGGCGCCCGATCGTGGAGGCCAGCACCAGTTCCGCGTCGATGCCGAACTTGCCGCGGAGCTCGGCCCGCCACTGCTCGGCAAGTGCCGGACCACACAGCACCACCAGCCCCCGCGCCTCGCCCTGGGCCAGCAACTCGGCGGCGATCAGGCCCGATTCGACGGTCTTGCCGATGCCGACGTCGTCGGCGATCAGCAGCCGTACGGTCTCCTGACGCAGGGCCATCAGCAGCGGCACCAACTGGTACGGCCGGGGATCGACGGAGATGCCAGCCAGCGAGCGGAACGGTCCCGCGGAGGAGCGGAAACCGATCCGCAGCGCGCTGCGCAGCAGCCGGGCCGCCGCCTGATCGCCGATATCTTCGGGGCTCGGCGGGGCGAACCGCGCGTGCCGGACGGACTCCAGGGCGGGCAGGACACCGGCCACGTCGTCGGCGGTGCCGCCGAGCGGCCGCAGGACCAGCAGCTCGGGCCGGGACTCGGGCTGCACCACCCACTCCCGGCCCCGGGCGTGGACCAGGGCACCCACCGCGAAGCGCTGGGTCTCGGCCTCGCCGGCGGCGTCGGCGGCGGGGACGTGCGTCGTCATCAAGGACCTTCCATCACACACAGGGGGTTGGCGCGCTGCTCATTGTGCCGGGCGGGTCAGGAATCGCTGCCGGTGCCGAAGACGCTCGGGTGGCGGGCCACGACCTCGGCCCAGTCGTCGTCGTATCGGAAGCGGATCACGTCCCAGCCGACGTCGTAGAGGCGTTCCTCGGCCTCCTCGTCACGGATCGCGCGGTGCGCGTCGTCGTGGTGGGGGCCGTCGACGAAGACGGCCACTGGGCCGCTCTTGAGGCGGTAGACGAAGTCGGGCTGGGCATGGGCACTGGTGACCAGGGTCTGCCGGGCGTCGGGGAGGTGGTGGCCGCGTGCCTGGAGGAAGCCGACGAGGCCCTTCTCCAGCTCCGAGTCGGCGTTCTCCGTCAGCTTCGCCGCGTGCTCGTCGCGGGTGGCGTCCGGGGGCTCGGAGAC
Source organism: Streptomyces sp. NPDC006643 (assembly GCF_042870175.1). NCBI lineage: Bacteria > Bacillati > Actinomycetota > Actinomycetes > Kitasatosporales > Streptomycetaceae > Streptomyces > Streptomyces sp. NPDC006643. The sequence continues at coordinate 203,592 of NZ_JBIAHA010000013.1, forward strand.
GGCACCGGCGGAGGCGAAACGCAGGAGCAGGTCACGCACCTGGGTCCGGTCGATCAGATGGTGCACGCGCTGGTTGCCGAAGGACAACAGGCAGTCGTAGCAGCCTAGTTCGCAGTGGTCCGGGCCGGCGGAGTCGTCCTTGCCGTCCGGCGTGAAGTGAGCGATCTCCAGTGCCTTGGCGGCGGCCTCGCGCAGCGCGCCCGGCTCGGCTTGGAGCCGCCGCAGCACACCGGCACCGCCCTCCGCGCTCTCGTAGAACAGGATGCGGTCGCGCGGGCCGTCGTCCGGGGGCAGTTGCTCGCTGTCCAGCTCGGAGTCCTCCAGCTGGAAGGTGGCCTCGATGCCGCGTTCCAGCGCGTACTGCAAGGTCACGGCCACCTGTTCGGGGACGCTCTCGGCGAGCTTGAGGACCAGGATGTTGCGGCTGTCCTGGACGTACGGGATGACCCGCTGCTTGCGCGTGACATCCTCCGCCTTCTCCAGGCCGTCCTGCTCCTCGCTGGTCTTACGGCCAGGCTTGTCGTTGCCCTTCTTCGAGTCGAGCCACTTGCCCTCGACGGTGTCGAGCCAGAAGCCGTACTCGTGTTTGCGCACGCTGCGGCGGTAGCCGAGGTTGGTCAGGCGGACGGTGGCACTGTCGCCGTACGCCAGGGTGGCCAGGTCACCCGCACTGTCGGAGACCCGGGCGGTGAGCTGCCGCAGTCGCTCGGCGTCACCGGCGAAGGCGTAGGACACCTCCACCGCGTAGCCGGCCCGCTGCCGTTCCTCCTCGTCGGAGGAGATCCGGTCGCGGCGCCGGGTGAAAACGGTGTGAAGCTGGAGCAGGCCGAGCCGCTTGGGGCCGAGTTCCTGACCGCAGACCAGGCAGACGTCCCGGCGGTCCTCGGGCAGATGGAGGTAGCCGCAGTGCCCGCAGTGGGACGCCTCGTCGGTGGTGAGGTCGCCGGCGGAGTCGGTGGGGAGCTGGATGCGGTCCACCTGGAAGCGGCTGCCCTCGTGATAGATCAGGGCCCCGGGACCGAACTCGCGGACGGCGATGAAGCGGGAGCGCTGGAGGAAGTCACCGTCACGCCCGCCGCGTGAGGTCCGGCCGGTGCCCGGGATGAACGCGGCCAGCGGCAGCCGGGGGAAGGAGTAGCCGGGGAGGAACCCCTCGGAGGCGAAGTAGCGGTAGGGGGTGAAGTCGGAGAGCACCGAGCCGGTGCCGCGCTCCTCGTTCTTCAGCAGTTTGAGCTGGGTCTCCGCCTGGGCGCGGCGCCGCTTCGCCTGCTCCGACGCGTCCCGGTTGAGGGTGTGGTCGAGGATGCGCTTGTGCTGGACCGCCCTCTCCTGGAGGGCCTTCTCGTAGAGCCGGCGCCAACGGTCCAGCGCCCGGTCGAACGCCTTGGGGGCGTCCTCGACCTGCCGCTCCAGCCAGTGGGCGTCCCACCAGGCGGTCTCCTCGAAGTCCGCCACCGCGTGGGCGAGTACGGCGGTCGCGCGGCGCAGGGCACGGCGCTTCGCGCCCGCGTCCTCGGTCTGCTGGGTGACCGTCGGCAGAAGCCGCAGCGACGGCTCTTCGCCGTCCGCGTCGAGGAGTTCGGTGATGCCCCGGCCCAGATGTAGCTCCGTCTCGGACAGCCAGAGGGCGTGGACGTGGGAGCGGATCAGGTCCTCGTTGGCGAGGTCGAGGCGGGGAGCGGCGACGGAGCCGGACACCATGTCGGCCGAGCGCTTGAAGTAGTACTGGTCGTGACTGTTGCCGGTGGCGCAGTACGTGGTGACCAGGGCGGGCTGTCCGGAGCGGCCCGCGCGGCCGCTGCGCTGGGCGTAGTTGGCGGGGGTGGGCGGCACGTTGCGCAGGCCGACTGCGTTCAGGCTGGCGATGTCGACGCCGAGTTCCATGGTGGGCGAGCAGTACAGCAGCGGCAGCGGGACCCCCTTACGGAAATCGTCCTCGCGCTCCCGGCGCAGCGGGGCGGGGACTTGCGCGGTGTGCTCACGGGCGAGCATGCCGGTGAAGGTGGTCGCGATGTCGGTGTACAGCTTCTTGAAGAACGGGTTGGCGCGCGGCCCGGAGCCGTTGCCGAACGTACGGCGGAGTTGGTCGGGCGGGCCCATCTCGTCGTCACGCGCGGTCCAGACGAAGGTGGTGGAGTTGATCCGGTAGCCCGGTTGGCCCCCTCCATCCCGGGCGTTGACGGCCTCCGTGAGCAGACCGGCGTCGCTGAGGGCGGCCAGCATGTCGCGAATGATCTGCTGGCACTCATCGGTACCGATCTCCTTCCCCCAGTCCGGGAACTGGCCCGCCTGCCGCAGATGGCGGCCGAAAGCGCCGCGCGGGGTCAGCGTCAGTTCGCCGCGCGCACGGCCGGGGCGCCCCGCGCGGGCGAATGCGGTACCGGTGGGCGGTGGGGTGCGCTCGCCCTCAGCCAGTCCCCACGGGTCCACCAGGAGCTGCGAGAGCTTACGGATCTCGTCGAAGCCTGTGGTGGTGAAGTACGGCACGTCGATGGCCCGGACCCGGCGCAGCTCGTCCAGCAGGATGCGGCACAGTTCGGCCCGCTTCCCGGGCGCGGCGGTGCGCAGCGGGCCCGCCGCCCCCTCCCACAGGTCGTCGCGTTCGCACAGTTCGGCCAGATCGGCGTAGTCGATCCGGAGCAGACCGGTCTGTTCGAGGTTGGGCATGGTGATGCGCCAGCCGCGCTCCAGGTCCAGGTAGAGGCGGTACGCGACGACCTCGCTCAGCGCGTGCCGGGTGCGGGCGGCCTGATTGGTAAGTTCGCGGGGGTTGGCGGAGTACGCGGCGGGCGCGAGGCCGAGGTGGTGGACAACCCGCCCGGCCACCAATTCGTGGCTGAGCCCCGCCGGTGCCTCGGCCGCCGCGCGGTGGAGGGCGCCCCGCAACTGGGTCACCTGGACGAAGTCGTTGAAGTGTCCGGCCTGGAGGCTGGCGTCCTGCCGGTTGTCGACGAAGGTGAGGAGTTTGCGGGCGTCCTCGTCCAACTCGTACTCGGGCATGGCCTTCAGGCTGCGCACAACACTCGCGCTGATCATGGAGGTGGCCGAGGAGCGGCCCTCCCGCTCCAGGGAGAGCAGCTTGGGGAAGTCGTTGCCGCGCACCGACTCGTAGCTGACCCCGCAGTCGTAGCCGAGGCAGAACATGAACGGCATCGGCAGGAACGCCGCGTACAGGCCCTGTCCGCGCTCGACCGCTGTGCCGTCGGGGGTGACCCAGACGGGCTGTGGAGCACGCTTGGATCGGCTGGGGACGAGCGTCGGCGCACCGGACTTGGCGTCGGTGGCCACCCAGCTCTCCGGGAAGCGCTGGTCGTCGAGTGCCTTGCCTGGCTGTTCGGGCCAGGGGAAGGACGCGCTGATGTAGAGGTAGCCGTTGTCCTCGTCGCCCTCGCGGCGGTCCCGGAAGAGGGTGGTGCCGTCGGCGCGCGTCTCCCTGGCCACAGCCAGATACTCCTGGCCGCACTCCCGGCAGAAGAACAGGGGGAGCAGGATCTTGTCCTTCTGGCCGGGCACTCGCTGCTGGTAGCTGCGCCCGATGTGACGGGTGTCCTCGTCCTCCAGTGACACGTACACCGAGTCGCCCTTGGAGAGGAACTGGTGCAGCCGGAACGCGAAGAGTGCCCGGCCGGTTGCATGGTCCTTGGCCTGGGAACCGGCCCGCAGGGTGTTCCTGATGGCGGCCAGGGCGGCTTCGTACGACTCGCCCGTGCGCCGGGCCAACTTCTCGGCGGCGAGCTGCACGGTGGTGGGCCGGGCCCGTACGAGCTTTCCGTCGTCGGGGTCACCGCTCAGCGTGCGCAGGCCGAAGGTGGACTCGATCCATGCGGCGAGCGGGTCGGCGGCGAGAGTGGTGTGGTCGGTGGACGGGGCGTCGGCGCGTACCCGTTCGGCCAGTTCCTTGTCCGACGCCGTGTCGGGACGGGTGGCCCGTACGAGGGTCTCGCCCACCACCCGCTCCGGGGACACGGTGGCGTCGAAGAGGGTGGTGGCCACCTCGGCGACCGTGCCGCGCTGGTCGGCCAGGGATCCGCCGGACGCCATCGTGGCGGAGGTGCCGACGCACTGGAGATCGGGGGCCTCGCAGGCGTCACGTACACGGCGGACCAGCAGAGCCACGTCCGCGCCCTGCCGGCCGCGGTAGGTGTGCAGCTCGTCGAGGACCAAGAACTTGAGGCCACGGGCCTCCCGGATCAGCCCCTTGCGCTCACGGGGGCGGGTCAGCATCAGTTCCAGCATCACGTAGTTGGTGAGCAGGATGTCGGGCGGGTTCTCCATGATCCTCGCCCGCTCGGCCTCGTCGTCCTGACCGGTGTAACGAGCGAAGCTGACCGGCTCGTTGCCCTCGCCGTAGCCGTGGGTCAGGAACTTCCTCAGCTCCAGTTCCTGGCTGTTGGCCAGCGCGTTCATCGGATAGACGATGATCGCCTGCACACCCGTCGCGCCCTCCTCACGGCTTCGCAACACCCGGTCGACGACGGGCACGATGTAGCCCAGGCTCTTGCCGGACCCGGTGCCGGTCGTCAGGACGTACGACTCGCCGGACCGTGCCGCCTCGATCGCGTCGCGTTGGTGCTGGTGGAAGGTGACCGGGCGTCCTTCGAAGGAATCCTCGGTCTTCCCCGTACGGAAGATCCGGTCGCATTCAGGATGCAGGAGCCCGCCCGGGCGGGAGAGTTCGGTTACGGAACCGCCCGAGGCGAAGCTGGGGTTGAGTGACAGCCAGGGATCCGGCCACTGCGCGCCGGCCTTCAGGGAGTCGTCGACATTCGCCTTGATCTTCTCGTTCTTGATCAGGACGGAACCAGAGGTGAAGTCCTGGTAGTCGGTGATCAGTTGGCGGTGCACCTTGAAGACGTCCACAGAACCCTCGCTCGCTCCCCGTCGACCCACGTGTTCGTCACGCTACTTGCCACGGTGGGTGGGCCGGCCCCGAACGAGGCGGCTGACCCATGACATCAGATGTTGTGAACTCAGTCAACGCAGCAGGTGTTTGAGTGCTGTGAGTCAACTTGGTTCCGTTCCGTCGTCTGCGATGGCACACTCGGTGATCACGCGCGGACGATCGGCCGGACGTCCCGGTCACCGTCGGAAGGTATCTCGCAGGCATGGACGTCGGGACGGTCATCGCCAAGCGTTACCGGGTCAAGAGCCCCCTGGGCCATGGCGGCATGGGGCAGGTCTGGATGGCGCACGACGAACATCTCCGACGCGATGTCGCGGTGAAGACCATGACCCCGTCCTCCCCGCTCACCGTGGAACAGGCCGCGGCGGACGCGGCGCGTTTCGAGCGGGAGGCGAGGGCCGTCGCCCGCCTCGACCACGGCGGGCTCGCCGCCGTCTACGACATGGGTGTCGAGGCGGGCACCCACTACCTCGTCATGCAGTACGTGCAGGGCACAGATCTCGGCGATCACATCGCCGAGCGGGGGCGGCTGGGTGTCGAGGAGGCGGCGGCCGTCGGCGTGCAGATCTGCGCGGTCCTCGCCACGGCCCACGCGCGGGGCATCGTGCACCGCGATCTCAAGCCCGGCAACATCCGCATCCGTACGGACGGTGTGGTCAAGGTGCTGGACTTCGGGGTGGCGGCGGTCCTCGACCCCGGGATCACCCGGCTCACCACCACCGGCGAACGGCTCGGCACCTGGCAGTACATGGCTCCCGAGCAGGTCCGGGGCGCGGCGGTGGACCGGCGTACCGATCTGTACGCGCTCGGCTGTCTGCTGCACGAAATGGTCACCGGGGAAACGCTGTTCAGTGACGAATCGCCGCTGCTCGTGCCCAGCCTGCACCACGACGCGGCACCGACTCCGCTGCGCGACCTCGTGCCGGACGTTCCGGCGGAGTTCGAGAGTCTGGTGCTGGAGCTCCTCGCCAAGGAGCCGGACGACCGGCCCGCGCACGCGGGGGAGATCTACCGGCGACTGGCCGCCTGGCTACCGGCCGCCGGGAGCCCCGAGTCCGCGCTCGTGCCGTGGATCGAAGCGGACCCGCGACGGCCCTTCCGGCACCCGCTGGCCCCCGACGCGCGCCCCGTCCGGCAGTGGGCCAACGAGAGGGACGGGGCGTGGTAGGGGCGCTCAGCCTTCCGACGGATGGGCGTCGGCCGGTGCCGCGGACTCGAAGAGGGAGAGCTGGAGCCGCTCGTCCTCCGGGCCGGGATCCTTCGCCAGACCCGCGGCCTCCGCCGCGTCCGGTTCCGCCTCGGCCTCGCCCCGGGTCGGCAGGACGTACTCCTGCGCCAGACCCGCCAGATGGAGCGGCAGCGGCAGACTCAATGCGTCCGGCAGGTCCGGGGCCTGGCGGAGCTGGTGCACCGCGAGAGCCAGCGCCTCGGGATCGTCACCGTCTTCGCGGTGGCAGCCCAGCACCGCGATCTCCACCAGCCCCGGATTCCAGGCGGCCTTGTCCGTGTCGACCGTCAGCCTCCCCTTGGTGTTCAAGCGCGGCGCGAGCTTGTCGGCGGTGACGGCCGCCGACTTGAACGTCTGCGCCTTGGCCGTGGTCGACCAGAACGTACGAGCCTGGTCCGAGGGGACGGACGGGTCCTTCCACAGATGGGCCGCCAGCCCGTTCGCCCCGTCCGGGTTCACCGCCCACCACTGGGCCGTCTCCCGGCCCCGGGACGTACGAACCCGCACGAGCCGCAGATCCGGCTCCAGCCGCCGGGCCGGGGCGTGGCCGCCCCGGAACTTGTCGGCCACCACCTTGCCGTCCTGGAGCCAGGTCCAGTGCGAGCGCATGTTCTGTGCGTGTGCCAGCAGAACGGTGGGCCCGCCCCGTACCGAACGCCGCACCCTCTCCAACCACTCCTCGGCTGCCTTGCGCTGCTCCGCCATGTCCGCGCGCCACGAGGGGCGGACAGCCGGCGCGTCGCCGTCACGCGGGGCCGGCACCGTCCCTCTAGGCACCTCCGCCCGCCGGGTCAGACCGAGCAGCATGAGCGGATACGGCACCCACTGTCGGGTCTCCTCGTGCCAGCCCTCGACCCGGGCACAGCCGTTCCCGGCCGGCTCCGGCGTGATGAGGACCGCGACCGGCACATGCCCGGCCCAACGGGTGCGGCTGCGCGCGTTCTTGCGTACCATCCACACCGCGAGGTACCGCAGTCCGTCGGGCAGCCGGTCATTCAACCGGTGCTCGGGATGGACCCGTACACCGAGCTGGCGCAGACCGTCGTCCCAGGCCTTGACCGCCCTGAAGTCCGCGTTCTTCTCGCTGTTGTACCCCTTCACCTTCTTCGGGACCGCGACGAACTGCGTCAGTACGCCCGCATCCGAGCAGCCAAGCCGCAGGGCGAACTTCGGGTCGTGGTCGGGGGAGGAGAAGTCCTTCGCCCGGTCCAGTTCGACCAGGGCCAGACTCGGCGCCGGCGCTTGCCCCTCCGTGGTGCCGACGTTGGCGGTGACGAAGTCGGCGGTCCGCGCCCGGCGGTCCGCGAGCGCCGCCGTCACGGCCTCGCGCGAGGGACGCCGGTCAACCGGCAGCATGAGGTCGGCGCCGAGCGAGCCGGTGAGCTTCACACAGCGCAGCCGTACGGTCAATTCGGGCATGCGCCACTCCAGCACCACCGGGCCCTGCTCGAACCCGAGAGGGGAGTCCGGAGCCCCGCCGTCGCCGCCCAGCCCGAGGTGGGAGACCAGCCCGAGGACGGCCTTCTTCCGCATTGCGGGCGTCTGCCAGAGCAACCGGGCCTCCAGCACGGGCGGTTCACCGGCCGCCGTAACCGCGTCGCCCCCGGTCAGATGGTCGGCGAGCTGACGTACGGCGGCGGCCGTTCCTTCCCTGCGTGCCGTGGCCCGGTCCTGTTCCGCCGCCGCCTTCCTGTCCGCCCCGGTCGGATCCTGGCGAGGATTTGCAGGCGTCGGGGCCGCGAGCCCGGTGTGAACCAACTCGGGGGCGGGGCACAGTTCTCCGGGCAGTGCCTGCTCCGCCCACTCGGTGATCTGCGAACGCTGATGGGGCATCAGACCCGCCCCGACCTCGTGTGAGCCCATAGCCGTGCTGTACACGACGGCGGCCCGCATCTCGTCGTTCATCCACTCGGACGGCTTGGTGAGGAGCGCCTCGGCATCGGGGAAGGGCTCCGTGAGAGAGATGCTCCGCAGCATCCCGGCAGGTCCTCCGCCCACCCAGTCGTGGCCGCCCTTGCTCCAGCCCAGTCTGGCCACGGCGAAGCGGTCGCTGGCCGGGGCGCCCGGCAACCACGGCACCCGCGGGCGCAGCAGGACCGTCGTCCGACGGCCGTACGGCAGATACAGCCGTCCCGTCCTGGCCCCGGTCCTGGTGGCGTACCGCCGCACATGGGTGTGCAGATGGAACCGGGGCAACGGGTCGAACGGCACCGTCTGGAGAGTGATGTTGAGAACGACGGAGAACCACTCGGTCCCCCGGGGCGACTCGTGCGCCAGCGCCTGCGACACCAGCTCAGCCCCCTGGTCCATGGGGCCGCGCGGCATGGCACGGAAACGCAGTCGGCCCGCCCCGAAGTCGTACGGATCGAGATCGAGGATCCGCCGGGCCAGCCAGTCCGTCGTCAGCTGGAACTGCCGGGAGTCCGGTGCGGCCGTACCCCCCTTGGTGGGCTCCGGACAGCGCAGCAACTCGACCTCGACGTCCTCCCGCCACTCCGGCATGGACTCGAAGAGCCGCGCGCGCGTCTCGGTGAGCAGGGAGCGGTGCTCCGGTTCGGGACGCAGATCACGTAGCCAGGCACTGAGAAGACCCTGAAAGGCGGCCCTAGGCAGCGGGTTCGGCAGGCCCGAAGGGGCGTACAGCCAGTAGTCCGGGCCCGCCCCGCCGTATCGGGACGGCCGCGGCCGGACCAGCAGGTCGGGCGCGAGAGTCTGGAGGACCTGATCCATCCGGAAGGTGGGGACGGTCTCCAGCGGCTTGTCACGCCCCTCGTTGCACAGCGCGAGCAACGTGCCACGCCACTCCTCGGGGAAGGGCAGCGCCCGGTAGCGCCCGACAGCCGAGGCGTCGGGGCCGGTCGGGAGCCAGGAGGCGGTGCGGATCTTCTCGTAACGGTGGACCATGGTGTGCTCCTCGCGGACGTCGGAGTCGTACGGGATCAGGACGTGTGGTGGGTGATGTCCCGCAACGCGGTGTACAGCGGGCCGTACAGCAGACGTGCGACGGCCGGGCCGGCGGGGTCCGGGGTGACGGGAGAGGGGGCGGCGCCGAAGTAGGGGGCGAGGACATCCCGCATCCCGGTCAGCAGGCCGTCCTCGGCTGGCAGTTGCCTTCGGTCCACGCCGGGCGCGAGGGCCCGAGCCGTTCGCGGCGCGAAGCGGGCGTCGACGAAGACGACCCGGGCGGGCACCCCGCCGCGCACCAGACGCCCGATGACCTGCCAGATGGTCACGAGCTGGTCCCAGGTGAACGACCGCCGCTCCCGCTCGGACAGTTGCGAGTAGATGTAGCGACGGGACAGCAGCCGACGCCACTCCCCGCGGGCCACATGACGGAAGGTGAGACCGGCCGTGTCCAGATCCTGGGCCTTGTCCACGAGCGCGCCGAACGTGCCCTGTTCCAGGCCGGGTTCGTCACGTACGAAGCGTGCGGCCCAGTCGTTGACCGCGAACACGGCGAGGGACAGGTCGTCGGGGCGGGGATGCGGGCGCGCGAGGAACAGGGCCGTCCCGAAGGCAGCGTTGCGCTGGGCGTTGAGGATGTTGTGCCCGCGCTCCACCGCCATCAGGGGGGCCACCAGAATCTCCGCGGACGGGTCTTCGGCAAAGGAGGCGAGATCCCCCCGGCGCACCGCGGTGACGGGTCCCGGTGCGGTACCGGGTGCGGGCCCCGTCACCGATCCGGGACCACGGACGGCGTGTTCCAGGTCCGCGTCATCGGCCGCGAGCACTCGGACGCGGCCGTGCCAGCGATCGATGCCGTTCAGCACCTCCGCCGCCGTGTTCGCCTCCCGGTAGCTGCCGACCAGCAGGATCGCCCGCCTGCGGCGAGTGTCCGCCACCTTCGCGAGCTCCTGTTCCAGCGGGCTGGGGGAGCCCCCACGGCCCGGTGAGCCGAGCCGGTTCACCAGCGCGGCCGCGGCTGCCGGGCGGGCTTTGGGTTCAGTGCCCGACAGGCTCATGGGACGGCCCTCGTCGTCGTAGAGGAAGTGCGTCGAGAAGACGGACTGGCTCACCGCCTCCAGCGACCGGTCGGACGGCTTGAGGACCGCGCCCACGGGGGCGAGCACATGCGCGCGGGTGGACGTACCCGCCCAGCTCGTCCCGGACATCAGCACCACATGGGGGCCGCGTCTGCCGCGGCCCGGATCGGCCCCCAGCTCGTGCAGGTTGAGCAGCAGTTCCCTGCCGACACCAGCGCAGCGAAAGAAGCGCAGGGTGCCGCTGTGCCGGCCGTCGTCGTCGCGTTCCCTGTCGTCGGGCAGGTACTGGAAGCCCAGGACGTTGCCCATCGGGGCCTCGGGGACGAGTGGCGCGTAGTCGAGCGGAGGGCGGCGGGAGAGTTCGTTGCCCGTCGAGTCGAGGTGCAGGGCCGCCTCGACCTGTGGCCACAGGAAGACCAGCCGGTCCAGCCGCTGGTTCAGCGCGCTCAGGAGCAGCGTGAACTCAAGGCGGCGCGCGGTGAGATCGAACCACTTCGCGTCCCCGCTCCGGTCGGCCGCCGGAGTCCCATCGAGCAGCGGGTGCAGCACGTCCCGTACCCGGCCCCTGGTCTCCGGTGCGGACAGCGTGGTCAGTAGATCGTGCGCGAGCCGGACGAGGTCGTCCGTCTCATCGAGATAGCGCCCATGGCCGCCGAGCGGATCGTCTCGGAAAGCGTCGAAGAGAGCCGTCAGTTCAGCCCGCCGCGCGTCGGTCTCGGGGCCGGCCGATTCGGGTTCGGGAGCGTCGTCCTCGTACGCCTCGTACAGCTCGGCCTCGTCCAGCACACCGTCCGTGGGACCGGTCGCTCTGTCGGCCGAGAACCAGTCGCCGAGCAGCTTCTCCTGCAGCGTCCACGGACTGAAATACTCGATGTCGGCCCACTCACGCAGTTCTGCGTCCGAGATCAGCATCTTGTAGAGCCGGTCCGTCGCCGAGTGCGCCACCGTCAACGAGGCGGACCAGCGCTCGATCTCCTGGTCGGTGAGCGGGAGCCGGCCCTGCTTGGCCAGTTCCGCGATCCGGTGCGTCTGCACCTGGTCGAGCCAGGAGTCGATGCCGGGGGAGACCAGGGTGGCGGACGGCGCGAAGATCTCGTCCAGCTTCATCTGCACCGAGTCCACCTCGTCCACGATGACGATGTCACTGCGCATACAGGCCAGTTCGAGATGGCGCAGCCGCTCGTCCCCCAGGTGACGCGGTACCGAGGACTGGACCAGGCTTGCCGGATTCGCCACCCAGACCAGGGCGTCCACCAGATCGCGCGCGGAGCGGTGCCGGGGGCAGGCGTGCCAGAGCGGGCAGCCGTGTGGTGCACCCTTCGGCTCGGCCGGGCGTTCCTCCGTCGACCCGGCCGGGCTCCCACCCGGCTGGTACGGCTCGGGCAGTGGTACGGGCCCCGCCTCTTCCACGCGGCTCTTCTTTTCCGGGTGCAGTGAGACGCAGGGCGCGTCCGCGTACCGCAGCGGTTCGGCCGTCTCCGTGCCGCGCAACGCGTCTACCACGCAGACGGTGCTCAGGTCGTCAAAGCCGGGGGCGTCGTGATCGAGCAAGTTCTCCAAGCCGCGGGCGGCGAGTCGGCGGTGCAGCCGCTGAACATGCGTCTGTCGGGTCGTCAGGCCCAGCACAGGCGAGGCCCGCTGTCCCTCGGTATCGAGGAGTTCACCGATGAGCGAGCTGAGCCGGAGCTGCTCGGCCACGTCACCGACGACCAGGGTGGTCCGCAGTCCCCGCCGGGCGCCCCACACCGCGATCAGGGTCATCAAGGTCGACTTGCCCGCGCCCACCATGCCGGCCAGGTGCAGCAGCCCGTCCAGTCGCAGGGTCTCGGAATCCGTGAAGGAGACCCCGTCGGCGTCTCGCGGAGCGAACCGCAGCTCCGCGAGACGCGCCTGCCAGTGGCCGGGGCTCGCCGCGTCGTTCTCCCGCTCGGTCTCGTCCATCCAGCGTGCGGTCACGGTGAGTTCGGCCCGGGTGAGGGTCAGGGGCGCCCCGGCGCCCGGCCGCCCCTCCTCGGGCCGGTGGCCCGGCACCGGTTCTGGGCGCGGACGTTCGGGAAGGGCGACGGAGGTGGCGCGACGCCAGGCGAGGAACGTGGCCCGCCCCGGCGGAGCGAGGGGGAGCGCCTTGCGGGCCAGCGGCGGCAACGAGGCCAGCGCATTGTCGTACTCCCTGAACCGGTCGGAGGCGACCGCCGGTACGAGCGGCACGGCGGGTGAGCCGTCCTCGGGCACCTCGTATGCGCGCAGCCGGGCCGGCAGAGCGCGGTAGGTGTCCAGCGCCTGCCGCCAGGTGCGCCGACGGCGAAGTGTCCACAGCAGATGGCGGCCCGCGGACAGCATCACCTCGTGTGCGGCATCGCGTACCAGCCCCCGGGCACGGACGAAGGGATAACCGCCGAAGAGGACGTACGCACCCTCGGCGGGCTCCTGCGGGGCGATCCTCTCCAGCATCCGCAGCGCCAGTTCCACCTGGCACAGCAGAGCCGGTTTCACCCCGGACAGTTCGGCGGGGACCTCGTCCCACCGTCCGTTGAGTTCCTTGCTGACCGGCTTGTGCCAGCCGTCGCGGTCACGCATCGTGCTCTCCTTCGCTTCCGTGCCCCCGCAGCCGGGTGAGGGCCCGCGTCTTGAGGGCGGTGTCGGTGAGCAGCGGCAGGTCGCGGGCGCTCGCGGGCCGGTTGCGTGCGTACGAGGCGAGGTAGCCGGGCCGGTCGGTCACCCGCCCCTGCGGCACCACCCAGAACGCCTCGTCGTACGCGGGGGTGCGGGGGACGGGACGAGCCGCCCGCCCCAGGAAGGCGGGGTGCGCCCAATCCTTCACATCGACCGCCCACACCCAGCCGTCGGGAAAAGTGACATGGAGGTCGTACGCGTCGAAGCCCGGCCACATCCGCACCCGCAGACCAAATGCGGTCAGCGCCTTTTCCAAATCGGCCTCCGCCTGGCCGGGTCCGGTGACGAACTGACGCAACGGGCGCTCCAGCTGGAGCAGTTCACCGGACTCGTCGCGGGAGATCCGGCGCTCGATCGGCGGCTCCCCCTGGCGGCGGCAGCGATCGCGCTCGCACCACCACGAACCGTCCCCGACCGGAGTGAGGAGGGTGCGGCAGCGCTCGCAGACCGCGTACTGGCCGCGCCGCAGGAAGCTGTCGGGCACCGGTCGGTAGATACGGCGTACCAACTCCTTGACAGGGTCGAGCACATGGTCGACGGAGACCAGAAAGGCCTCGGCAGACGTCAGCACGGGTCGCTCCACGAGCAGCCGCCGGAACGCCGTGTACGCGTCCTCCTCGCCGTGCTCCCGGCACAGCCGCAGGGCGGCGATGACCACCTCTCGGTCACGATGCCGCTCGGCGCTGTCCGTGCACCGCTCGGCCCACTCGTGGCACAGCTCAGTGGGCCGCGAGGACTCCGGGTCGAGCAGTAGATCCTCCGGGCCCACCACGTCGGCGGGCAGATCGACCGGCCAGTCGGCCACCGGCCGCTCCCGGCACCAGCTCAGCAGGTCCGGCAGGCTCAGCGGGGGTTCGGCTCCACGCTCCAGGCAGGCCAGGACGGTCCGGTCCAACGCTCGCTGGACCTCGGGCGAGTAGGGAAGTGTGAAGGAGTCGAGGCCAGTGGCCGCGTCGAGCGTGGTCAAGGCCGAAGCGACGGTGCGGATCAGCGGCACACCACGGTGCGTGAACCACATGGAGGACGGCGGCGGAAGATCGTCAGGGGCCGTCATACGGGCCGCCCGGCGTCGACCTGGGCCAGGCCAGCGTCGCAGTGCCGCAGCATCTCGCACCTGCCGCACTGATCACCCGGTGTCGGCTCGTACCTCTCGTCACCGGCCCAGCCGGACGCCAGCTCCTTGATCACTCGGCGGGCGGTCGCGAGCGTGTCGGGTTCGCCGGGGTCGACCTCCTCGCACCGGGATCCGTTCTCGTACAGGATCTCCAGCTCGATCAGGGAACGCCGGGGATCGCCGTCCGGGACGCCCGCCGCCATCATGAGCACCGCCAGCGCCAACTGCGGGTAGTTCTCCAGCAGTTCGCGCCCCTCCCAGAGGCTCTTGGCCGTGGTCTTTGTCTCGTGCCAGATCCAGCCGCCGGCCCTGGTGTAGAGGAGATCCGCGTCGGCGACGATGACCGCGTCGATCTCGGGCTCATAGACCGTGAGCCGCTTCTGCACCTCCACCTTCTCGTCGGCGCCGATGCCGTCCAGCGGGCAAGCGCGGATGTGCTGGGCGAGCATGGCGAGTGCGGCCGGCTGTTCGTCCTCACTCAGTCCCGCCAGCGCATCGGGGAGGGCCACGCCGCGACAACTCCCCTTCGCGTGGGCGCGGTTGAGCCAGTCATCGACCGCGCGACCGCGCCGGATCGGCATGCCCTCGCGCTCGGGGGACTTGAGGTGCAGGACCCGGGTCAGATGGAAGAGCGCGGGGCAACTGGCGTACGCGCGCAGGTCGGAGACGGAGACCGAGCGGCGCTTGCGCGGGCGACGCGGGGCGGGCGCGCCCAGCAGGCCCGGCGTCCGGGGCGGCTGCTCGCAGCCGCTGAGCGCCTCGCACTTCTCGCAGCTGGAGCCGGGCATGAGCCGGTCGTCGGAGACGATCCGGCCGAGAACCGGCTTGGCGTGGGCCTCGTAGCGCCGGGCGCATTCGTCCGCGTCCCAGTCGGCGAGGATGTCATGGGTGCCGTCGCCGCAACCCACGCCGACGACCCGGACCCGGTCGGGACGCAGAGTGGACCCGGCGACGGGGCGGTGGATGTCCCGGAAGGCGGCTCGGGACGGCGCGCCGGTCGCGGCGACCGAAGCGGCCTCGGCGATCTCGGCTATCGGCCGGTCCCGCTTCACGGAGTTGACGGAGAGCAGCCACAGTTCGCGCTCGGCACCGTCGGCGGAGGCGTAGCGACGTCCCCAGGCGGTTCGTTCGTAGCGGATCGCACCGTGCGGGCCGGGGGCCTCAAGCTTGGTCACGACCGTCCACTCCTCCTGTACGGAGAAGACCGGCGGCCGTCCCTGCCGCTGCCGCTCCGCCTGGGCCGACTGCCGGGCGGCGAGATAGTTTCGCACAGCACCGTCAGCCCAACGCATATGCGCGGGGTGGTATTTGCGGTTGCCTGCGAGGCCCCGCAGGGCGTTCTCCGGATTCACGCCCTCGTGCTCGATCGCATCCAGAGCCGCCATCACCGGTCCCAGAGCGAAGTCCTCGATGGGCTTGCGGCGTACCCGCTCGGGAACCTGCTCCAGATGTGGCCTGGCCCGCACCGCGTTGCCGCGCGGGCAGTCCCGCGTGTCCTCCCGGAGAAGCGGCAGAGAGGTGCGGATCAGACGAATATCGCCGTTTGTCCGGAGGGGAGGGGGCATGAGCGTCACGATGGACCCCTTGCGTGTCGAGAGGGAGTGACCTCGCCCAGAGAAGCGCATCTCTGTGAACTAAGTCAAGCGATGCAACGCGAAGCATCCATGAAACGCTATGGTGTGGGGGTGTGGCAGGTATTCGCGTGGAACGAGGGGTGCGCTGTGGAGCCCGGGGATGTCCTCGACGGTCGATTTCGTGTGGTCGGCCAGCATGATCAGGGTGGTCACGGCCGCATCTGGAAGGCGATCGACCTGACCACCGGTGCGCAGGTTGCCGTCAAGATGGTCCGGCTGGACCGCTTGGCCGAGAGCCACCTCAACCCGGCCGAACGGGCCCGCCTGCGGGGCGAGATGCTCAAGCGGTTCGAGCGCGAGGGAGCGATCCTCGCCGATCTGGACCACCCGGCGATCCCTCGGCTGCTGCACCGTGGCTACCACGGGGAAGTGCCCTACCTCGTCATGGAGTACGTGGACGGGGTCAACCTGCGCGACTTTCTCGACCGGCACCGTCCCCTGCCCCTCGATGCCGCGTGCGCCATCGCCGTACAGATCGGTCAGGCGCTCGCGCACGCCCATGTCCGAGGTGTCGTCCACCGGGATCTCAAGCCCAACAACCTTGTGATGACCGCCGAAGGGACCGTGAAACTGGTTGATTTCGGCATCGCCCATCTCACCGATCCGGACGCTACCCGTTACACCCCTCTCGGCGACGCGACGCCCGGCAGCGTCGGCTACATGGCACCGGAACAACTGGAGAATCGGCGGGACATAACCGCGAAGGCGGACTACTACGCGTTGGGCTGTGTGCTCTTCGAACTGGTCACCGGGGAGCAGCCGTTCACGGACAAGCCCGGCCGGAACCGGGCCACCCAGCACATCCACGACCTGCCGCCCCGCATCCGGGACATCAACGCCGGGCTGCCACAGAAGCTCGACGATCTCGTGTGGGATCTGCTGGCGAAGTCGGCCACCGACCGGCCCGTCGGTACGGACGACATCCTCCCGACTCTGGGGGAACTGCTGCCGGGGGAGGGCGATCCCGCTCCCGAGCCGGAACTCGTTCCCGATCCCACGCTGCGCTACCGGATGCCCGGCGGGATGAACGCCGAGGGGTACGTCCGGCCCGTTTCCCGCCCGTCGAGACGGCCGGTCCGACGCCGGGGAGCGTGGTCGGGCCGCACGGAGTTCGCCGCCCTCCTGCTCCGCGCCCGCGCCGAACTTGAGGGAGACGGCCCGGGTCCCGAGAGTCTGAAGCTCGACAACGCACTCCACCGGGCAGTCAGTGACTGGGGATTGCGCGAGGCGACGGTTTCGGACGCACAGTTGGCCTGCGCCGATCGCGCGCGTCTGGAGGGGCGGATCGACCGGGCCAGGCCGCTGTACGAGCGTGTCGCTGTCGCCCTCGCCGGACATGAGGACCCCGACTTCCTCGCCTTGGCTCTGGAGGCGCGGGTGGGGATCGCCGAGTGTGCGGTGGCGGACGGGGAGATGGACGGAGCGGTGACAGGGTGGGTGGAGGCCGTCGGGGAAGTCCTCCGCCTCCCCTCTGCGCCCAGCCGCCTGGTGGCGCGCTGCCGTGAAGTCGCCCTGGAACTGGACGAGACAGGTTTCGGTGAGATTGTCGCTCCGGTGGCCGCGAGACTGCCCCGGGACTGACGCGGGGAGGTACGCGCCGACTCACTTCCAGTTGAGGCGTCCTGTGGACATGAGATCACCGAGTGAACGCGCCAGTTCGGCACCGGTGGATCCGAGACCTCGCATCTCCCGTTCGAACGACGCCACCTTCCGGTAGATCTCCCCGTACGCCTGTTGGTCTTTGAGGGGCATCCGGGGCACGTGGAGCCGGCGCACGTCGACCCGGGAGGAGGTGGTGGCGTGGGTTCCCGCCTGACGGGCGTTGCCCGGTGCCCGTAGACACCCGGCAAGGAACCACGGATCGAGGACGGTGGGATCTGTCCGGAGGGCGTACAGATTCGAGCCGAGTACCGAGGGGGCCCCGGAGTCCACCATGACGTTGAAGGCCCTCGTCACGCCGACCAGGATCACGTCCTCGCCGGCGGTCACCGTCAGCGTCCCTCCTACTTCTCCGCGCGCCACCTCGGAGCCGGCCAGCCAGTATCCGGCGCTGCCCGCTGAGAGCAGACCAGGCACAGTCAGTACAGGCACGGCGCCCTTCGGCGGAGCGCCTCGCTGAAGGAGATCCTCGGGCAGTGCCTGGCCGGCGAGGACGGTGAGGGCCCCGGCACGCTCCAGTTCGGCCACCGTCGTGAGGCTGACCTGGGGGTCGGCGTTGTCCGTGTCCTTGGACGAGAGCGCGGAAAGTACCCCGGCGGTGTCACGGAGCTCGCGGAGGTGGGTGTCGAACTGTGTCCATGAGCGGCGCAGTTCCATCCCATCGACCCCACCTGCGAAAGGAATGTGCCGAGCTGGAGTGAGATCGACCTGCTCGTCGAGCAGGTCGATCACGGGGATGGACATGCTCTCGTACGTGTGCTCTCCGCGGAGGGCGGCCGGCACGCCTTCTAGGAGCCGGGGCCAGTTGATGCCGGTCTTCCCCAGGGAGGCGGCATCCAGCCCGTGCGCCGTGTCCACCAGGAGGAGGTCGGCACGAGATGTGGCCGTCGACTCGGCGGACCTCAGGACCCACAGGTGGAGACCGACGCCGTGCGGCGGTGCGGCACCCGGAGGCAGAGCGATGACAGCCTGGAGGGCTCCGGAGCGCAGCAGCCCCGCTCGAATGCGTCGTCCGGCACGTCGTGCGGCGACGGCGGGAGGCAGAAGGAGAACCGCGACCCCGTCGGGAGCCAGGGACGCGACAGCGTGCTGGACCCATGCGAGTTCGGACTCGGTACGGGGCGGATGGCCGAAGGCCCAACGCCCATCGGTGGCGAGTTCCGCGTGTCCCCAGTCGCGTTCGTTGGACGGCGGATTGCAAAGCACCACATCGGCGCGGACATCCGAGTGAGCGTCGGCGAGCAAGGTGTCCGATGACGTGACGGAGGCCGTGAAGCCGGCCATGGCGAGGCGAGCCGAGGTCAGCGCGGCGAGGACGGGATCGTTGTCCTGGCCGAAGATTCCCGTTCCCGGTCTGTTCTTACGCAGAACGGCCCCGCTGAGTAGCAGTGCGCCTGTTCCACAGGCGGGGTCGAGAAGAGTGCGCACCTCACCCGCGCGCACCGTCGACGCAATCGCGGTCATGAGTTGAGCGAGAGGTTCCGGTGTCGTGGTGATCTGGCGTACGTGGGTCCGGAGCCACCGATCGACCAAAAAACCGAAGGTCCGTGAGGCCCCTTCCACCGACGCCACCTCTGTCACGCGGGCGAGGAAACGGGCCTCGCGCGCTCCGAGGGACTTTTGATCGGAGTCGCTCTCCTCGGCGCCGCTCAGCTGGATGCCGACGGCCGCGATCAGTCGGCCGGTGGCATCGCGTTCGCCGAGCGATTCAAGCTCGGGCCCCAGGCGCTCCAGGGAACCCACCGCATTCTTGATCTTGTTTTCCGCATGTAGCCACGTCTCGACATCGGGGAGCGAGAACAGCGGACTGGTGTCCGTGCCTCCGATCGGAGCTGGGAACGTCTCGTAGCGCCGTCGCCAGTTGCTGACAGCGGCCCGGCCTACTCCGGCGAGTCGCGCGATCTCCGCGAGGCTTACCGCGACAGGTGATGTGCCGGTGGACTTGGGCATCGGATGCTCCGGAGTACGTGGGGGTACCTGCCCGCTGTTCGTGCCGACGTGCTTGCCGCACTACGTTGGGTCACTGTTCTGTGTAACTTGACTCAGTTTACAAATGCCGGTCCGAGATGTCTCCCCCGGAGGGCCGGCCTCTTACTCCTGGTCGGCGGCTTTGATCGGTGAACCGGTCGCGAAGTGACAAAGTGTCGCCGGGAACGCCGACTGTGGACATGGTCTGCGCGAACAGCCGCACACAGGAGGGGGTGGCTTGTGGCGCGCGCCGGGCTGCCATGAGTAACTGCCCGCCCGGTCCGAGCCTCGCTCCCGGCGCACAGTGAGACGGTGATCCCGCACGGCGCGAGCGCGAGAGGGGGCGACGCGGCAATGGCGCCAGTCCGCGCAACCGCGCTTTCTGGCTGCGCCTCGGGCTTTGCAGGGCCGCTCCCCCATGGTGGGCGCCCTCAGCGCGCAGGGTGCCGCCGATCATCTGGAGCGACTACAGGAGGCCGTCGCCGCGTGAGACCCGGCGCGCACGGCCGAGCCTCAGTGGCGGGACCATGATGGGTGAAGGGTGGGACCCCTAAGGGCGAGTCTCGTTTCACCGATCTGGACGGGGAGACACACCCTGCGACCTGCACGCCTGATTCACCACGGGCGCCGGGTGCATCCACTTCCGGTCGGTCTTGCAAAACGTGTTGAAGCAACGCCAGAACCAGGTGCGTTTTTTGCGTCGGCGCAGCTCGATGCTCGTGCCGCCGCATCGGCCACACTTCGGTGGGCGTGCGCACAGCTCGGCGTGTTCCTGTTCCAGGGGCTTGCGGGCGAAGGTAACCGCTATGCATCGTCAGCATCACTTCACGAGTCCAGGTCTGGGACAGCGAGTTGATGCTGCCGATCATCACTGTCTGCTAGACCGGTCGACGGGGAACCGATGGTGAAGGCCCCTGCACGCCCTTGTCGTCTGGGGCAAGTCGCGGGCGGATCCGGACGCCGCATGGGTGACAGCGGTCGAGGACTTCACCGCAAGCGGTACATACACCAGTTCTCGCAGGCCGGTGAGGCGGTCGAGGCGACCTTGAGGGCCTACGGCGAGGTGCTGGGTCGCCGGGGCGACGCGGCGAGTAGCTTCGTGCCCTTGGCCACCTGCCCAACGGCGGGCATCCGGACCGTACGTTCCGGGCGGGTCAGCGGGGTGCGCTGTTCGGTGTACGGCTAACAGGTGGTAGTAGGTTCGGCCCCTGCCGCTCTTCGTCGCGGGGGCGGACCGGGTCGACCGGCAGAGCGAGCGTCTGGCGGTCGGCTTGAAGGAGTTGGTGGGGGGAGCGGTGGACCTCGTACTCCAATAGGTCCTTGGCGTGGTGAGGTGCATGCCGTCGACCTCACCGGCCACGCGCCAGCGGGCAGCGGTCGTTCTCGGCCTCGAAGGGCTGACCAAAGGCTTCTCAAGTAAACAAGACAAGAGCGAATGTCAGTACCCGACTTGACGGGACGTGGGCGGGAGGGTGGCTCGGTGTGGGTTTTTTGGCGCGCTAGGCTGCTGGGGAACCGGCGGGGCGTGGTCGTCGGCCCGGTCCGTCTCCGTCGACGGTCCGTCAACTGGGCCGAGCCGCCCGGGTGTTCATCACCAGATCTTCATCTTCGCCGGTGAACCTCCACCGAACGCCCACGGTGTTCAGGGCAACTATGTCGATCATCACGCGGAACATCACATTCCGCGCTCATGGCGATTGTCTGGACCTGGGTAGAGCTTCCTCCGTGATCTTGCCGAGCGGCAGGATCGGAAGGGATGCCTCACCGTGTCCAGACATACCGCCGGATCATCCGGCCGACGGCGCCGAAGAGGGCGCATAGCCCTGGCGTCCGCCCTGTTGCTGGCGGCCGAGGCCGCCTTGATATCAGGTCAGACAGCCATGGCGGCGCCGGACGAACGGGCCGCGCCCGCCGCGACGGCCGCCGCCGACTCCCCCTCCGCGCAGGAGATCCGGGAGTCGGACCTGGCCTGGGCCGCCCAGCGCGCCAAGGGCTCGATCGCCTGGGCCATCACTCAGGCGAAGAAGACCGGCAAGAAGACCGTCGTCACCGACGAGACGACCGAGACGACGTACACCGTCGCCAATCCGGACGGCACGCTCACCACCGAACTCACCGCCGGTCCCGAGCGGGTCTGGAAGAACGGCGCCTGGCGGAAGACCGACGCCACCCTCGTGGAAGCCGCCGACGGGACCGTCACCTCCAAGGCGCACCCGAGCGGTCTGCGTCTGGGCGGCAAGGGCGGGACCCTGCCGAAGTCGCTGCGTGCGGCGCAGGACGACACCGCCCGTGATCTGGTCACTCTCGGCAGCGGCGAGGACGAGGTCACGTTGCAGTGGAAGGGCGGCCTTCCGAAGCCCGAACTGGACGGCACCCGCGCCCGTTACAAGAACGCCGTGCCGGGTGCCGATGTGATCGTCGAGGCCACCCGTACCGGCTTCGAGCAGTTCGTGGAGATCAACGAGCGGCCCGCCGGCGCCTACTCCTACACGCTCCCGGTCAAGGCCGAGGGCCTGAAGGCGAAGGCGAACAAGGACGGTTCGGTCACCTTCAGCGACGCCAGGACCAATGCCGTACGGGCCACGATGCCCGCCCCGGTCATGTGGGACGCGGCTGTCGACAAGGTCTCCGGCGAGCACACCAACCGGGTCCGCGTCGACATGGAGGTCATCGACAAGGGCGCCGGCCGGGTCGATCTCGTCGTCACCCCGGACGCCGGCTATCTGGCCGACCCGGACACCGAGTTCCCGGTCACCGTCGACCCCTCGACCTCCGCGCTGGCGAACACCTTCGACACCTATGTGCAGCAGGGCGAGACCGTCGACTGGTCGAGCGACGTCGAACTCGACATGGGCAACCCGGGCACCAAGAACCCGGACGGCACGCCGCGCACGGCGCGTTCCTTCATCACCTGGAACACCACGCCGATCCAGGACGCGCTGATCATCGACACCAACCTGGCGCTGTGGAACTTCCACTCCGGCAACACCGACTGTCTCGACCAGGAGTGGACCGTCTGGGACACCGGCGCCCCCTCCACCGCCTCCCGCTGGTCCGCCCAGCCCGCCTGGAACCAGCAGTACCACTCCTCCACCGAGACCAGGGGCAACACCGACTGCGCCGCCACCCAGCCCGACGGCTGGATCAACGCGGACGTCGACACCCTCGTCCAGGCCTGGGCCTCCGCCAAGGCCACCCGCGGCCACATGGGCCTGCGTGCCGCCACCGACGACGTCAAGGCGTGGAAGCGCGTCAACTCCGCCAACAACACGGCCAACCAGCCCAAGCTCAGCGTCACCTACAACTACCGCCCCTCCGACGGCAGTGACCGGCAGGCAGGCGCGCCGTTCAAGTCGTACGCCGGGGTGTGGGCGGTCAACACCACCACCCCGACCCTGCGCGACACCTTCACCGACGCCGACGGCGACACCGTCAGCGGCACCTTCCAGGTGTACGACGCCGCCACCGACACCCCCATCACCACCCCGGCCGGCGAAGGGCTGCTCGTCTCCGGCTTCGTCGCCTCCGGCAAACCCGCCTCCGTCACCGTCCCGGCGGGACAGCTCAAGGACGGCAAGACCTACAAGTTCCGCACCAACTCCTACGACGGCAGTCACTACAACCTCAACTGGTCACCCTGGACACAGCTCGTCGTCGACACCACCGCACCGGGTGAGCCGCAGACCATCACGTCCGAGACGTATCCGGAGGACTGGGGCGGCCCGTCCGGCGTACCGGGCACCTTCGACGTCACCACGGGTGCCCCGGACGCCAACCAGGTGCAGTACCGCCTCGACCCGTACGAGGACGACGCGGCCGACCACGGCTGGCAGTCGGTGCCCACCACCACCGGAACGGCGAGGGCCGCGGCTCCGGACGCCGCGTACACCGTGACCCCGGCGGCGGACGGCAACCACGCGGTGCAGACCCGCACGGTCGACCGGGCGGGCAACGTGGGGCCGATCAAGGACTACGGCTTCACCTCCGGGACCCGGGACTACAACCGCAAGCAGAAGATCGACATCGCGATCCCGCGACTGGATCCGAACGCCGCGCCGCCGGCGCAGACCGACACACCGCAGGCACCGCCGAAGCCCGGCACCGATCCCACCGGCTGGAAGGGCTGGGAGCCCCGCGTCTTCAGCGAGGGCGGCACGGAGGTCACCGTCACCCCCAAGATGGAAAGGTCCCTGGAGGGCACCCGTAAGGCGGCGCAGGCGCTGCGCACCAGGGCGCCGTCCTACCCCGACCCGATCATCAAGGGCTCGTGGTGCCAGCCGTCGCTGTTCGGCGACGCGCAGAAGTCGCTGATCACCCGTAACGAGGCGTGCCTCTTCTACGACGTGGGCTACCGGGTGACGTACATCTACCAGGGGCTCCCGGTCGCCACGTACCGCGCCGACTTCGAGTTCGCCTTCCAGGTCAAGACCGACCCGAAGACGGGCGACATCAAGACCTGGATCCAGATCAACCCGGTCTACAACGACTTCCCGCCGGACGACCGGGCCGTGCTGCTCGGCGACGGCGGTGAGGACGCCTTCATCGACTCCATGTGCTTCAGCGACGGTTGCGAAGGCGGATCGGGAGCGAAGAACTTCGACTTCTACAACGACCTGAGCTGGCAGGGCGGCGGTGAGTACGCCCCGACGGACGGGCACATGGCCACCGGCACCGCGGACCACAAGTGGAACGGCAGCGTCGAGGACGCCGCGGGGACACGCGACCTCGATCTGTCGAAGGAGCTCCCGGTCTGGTTCGTGGGCCACTTCGTCACCGAGTCGGGCCCGCCGGACGGCAAGGGCGACAAGGAGCAGGACACCGGGCCATGGCGGTCCCCCGCCATCGACGTACGGTGCGACAAGGTCGCGGCGAACGGCGCGGACGCCGGGTGTGTACTGCCGCAGTACTTCCCCGAGTACAAGTTCAACACCGCCAAGTACCCGTCGGCCGCCGCGCACGCCTGGCTGATCCAGAACAAGTCGAAGGTCACGGGAGGCGGCAAGACCCGCTCCGACGCGCTCCAGTACCTTCCGAGGAAGGAGCGCAACGAGTGGCTGTACGAGCGTAAGGACAACCGGGACAAGGTGATGTGCCCCAAGTCGCGCTCCAAGCGGACCGACGGCTGGGTCCCGAACAAGCCGTTCCTCAAGCACCCGTGGACGGCTCTGCACCCGGAGATCACCGAAGGGGCCGCCGAGTCGGTGTCCTGCGACGAGTTCCCGTTCTCCTCCAGCTACCAGTCCCCGGGTGTCCCGGCGGCGAAGGACGGACAGAACCCGGCCGGCGCGAACGGCGGCGGCGAGTGCATCCAGACCGTCGCGGCCAAGACCGACGACGGCAGCGAACACCTTCTGGACGACACCCGTTACGACGCGCCGACCTTCAACGAGAAGTGCGGGCGGTCGTCCATGTCGCTGAAGGTCAACTCCGGTTCGATGAGCCTGGACAACTTCTACGAAGGGTTCCTGAAGAAGTTCCGGATCATCGACAAGGACAGCTACACCCTCGACCCGGGCAACGCCTGGTTCAAGGGCTGCGACACCACCAAGGCTGACCTCGTCTGCACGATGGCCAAGCCCTAGGCACATGACGCCGGTCGGCACCGGGCTCTCCGGCCCGGTGCCGACCGGCCGCGTTCAGCCCCGGTCAGTGCAGCGGCGCCCAGTGCTCGGCGGCGTCCGTCAGCCACGAACTCTCCGGGTCGTCCCAGATCAGGCAGCCGTGGACGATGCCCGGCACGTCGGCGGACCCCGTCGAATCGGCGGGCCCCTCTGTCAAGGCGCGGTGAACGGCCGTCAGATAGGCGGCGATCGACGGATACCGCGGCTCGTCGATCCCCTCGGGAAGCTCCCAGGAGCCCACACCGTCAGGGCCCGCGTAGTGACCGGACTCGGGCCCGGCCTCGTCCCGGGTGAGCCAGGGCACGACCGGTGCGCCCCACCCGCCGCTGCCGCCGAGCAGCGCCGCGGACATGGCCTGCTCCGGGGTGAGTACGACTCCGCCGGGCAGAAAGGCCCCCGAGCCGATCTCCTCCTGCTCGTCGCCCTCGATCTCCTGGTGCTCCACCCCGCCGCAGAGCCGCCACAGCGCCGCCAACTCGGCGGGCAGCCCGTACCCGAGACGCTGCCTCAGCTGCTCGTCCACCGCGGTGATGTCCGCCTCCGGCGCGGGCGGCAGCAGGGAGGCGTACGACGTGGGGGCATGGTCCGCCAACCATCCGGTGAGAGCCCCCCATGCCTCGGCAAGGGCGGCGTCCTCATGTCTCTGTATCGGCATCCGCCCACCGTAACAACGGCGCCCGGCCCGCGATGGTCGTCATCGCCTCGTCCGGCACGCCGTGCGCGGAGAGTGTGGCCGAGGTGATCCTCAACGGGCTTTCGCCGCCCGGCTGAGGCGGTTGTCCCGTGCCCGTCCGTCGGTGCAACTCGGCTGACACGGCAGGGAGTTGTCGGCCAAAGTTCGCGGCGGACGGTGTCCGAAAGACAACGGCCACGGTCCTCGACACGGGCCCCGTCCTAGCATCGTGGCCATGCTCACCACCCCCCAGCCCCGGGCAGCGCGGCGTCGGCAAGAGGCAGGTCCACACTCGTGAACGTCACCGTCGTGGGCGGGGGCATCGCCGGGTTGACCTGTGCCCTGAGCCTGCACGCCGCCGGGTTCCGGCCGCGGGTGTGCGAGTCGGCGCGGACGATCGAGGCGGTCGGGGTGGGGATCAACCTGCTGCCGCACGCCGTCCGGGAACTCAGCGAACTCGGACTGGCCGACGAACTGGCCGCCGTCGCGCTGCCGCCGCAGCGGCTGAGGTACTACGACCGGGCGGGCGAACCGGTGTGGGAGGAGCCGCTGGGACTCGCGGCCGGTTACCACTGGCCGCAGTACTCCGTCCACCGGGGTCTGCTGCACATGCTGCTGCTGACGGCGGTCCGCGAGCGTCTGGGGCCGGACTCGGTCCGTACCGGCCTGCGTTTCCGGCGCTTCGAGCAGACGGCGGACGGTGTCCGGGCCCACTTCCTGGACCGGACGACCGGCCGGGAGGCGACCGAGGACGCCGACCTGCTGATCGGTTCCGACGGCATCGACTCCGTGGTCCGCGCCCAACTCCACCCGGAGGAGGGCCCGTCCCGTGGGAACGGCGTCCATATGTGGCGCGGAGTCGCGCCGTATCGGCACATACTCGACGGCCGTTCGATCGTGGTCGCGGGCGGCACCCCCGGTGCGAAATTCGTCGCCTATCCGATCCAGGACCCGGTGACCGAGGGCGGCGAAGCCCTGATGAACTGGGTGCTGGAGGTACGGCATGAACGGCCCGGCGCGCCGCTGGACCGCTCGAACCGTCGCATCACGCCGGCGGAGGCCCTCGCGGGCCTGGCCGACTGGAGCCTGCCGTGGATCGACCTGGCGAAGCTGGTCGAGCACTCCTCGGCGATCTTCGAGTACCCCATGCTCGACCGCGACCCGCTGCCCTCCTGGGGCCTCGGACGGGTCACCCTGCTCGGCGACGCCGCGCACCCGATGTTCCCGATGGGCATGAACGGCGGATCGCAGTCCGTCATCGACACCCGTGTGCTGGCCTGGTGCCTGGCCGGGGAGCCCGATCCGGTGGCCGCGCTCCGCCGTTACGAGGAGCTGCGCCGGCCCGCGGTCAACGCGATCGTGCTCAGCAACCGGGAGTTGGGGCCCGAGGAGATCATCGCGCGAGCCGCCGAGCGCGGCGGAGCGCTGCCCGCCGACGAGGCCATGAGGATCGCGAACGGTTACCGGACGCTGGCCCGGGCCACGGTGGAGCAGGTCAACACCCATGAGTCGTGGTCGGTCTCCCGCGACACGGCGGGCCCGGCGCTCTGAGACCGTGACCGCCGCCGGCGCGGGACAGCGCCCGCTAGGCCGCCAGCAGATCCGACAGCCGCTCGCGGACGCCGTCCCTGCCGTCCTCCTCCGGGGCCGGCACCAGCCGGTCGCGCCGGCGTGGGTCCCGGGAAAGGACGTGCAGCCGCCCGTCGTTACGGGCCAGGACCAGATCGGTGCTGGTCCCCGCCGTCTCGGCCGAGCCGACCGCCGTGTACTCGGTGACGGTCACCAGCGCGGAGCGCTCCGCGCCGCTGAGCACGGCATCGGTGTCCGTGGACGGATCGGTGTCCGCCGACGGGCCCCGGGGCAGCCAGTCCGTGAGCATACGGAGCGCCTCGTCCAGCTTGTGCAGGCCGATCTGGTGGACACCGAGCGCGTCGATACGGACCATCAGACAGATCTGTTCCGGCTGGGGGAGCAGCAGGACGCGCCACGGCTCGCCCGGTTCCGTTCCGGTCGTACGGGCGTCGAGCACCTTCCTGGCGCGCTGCTGGAACGCCACGGCGATGCCCAGGTCGCCCCGTACCTGCACCTCCTCGCCCGACGAGCCCGCGAGGAGCAGTTCGCGGGCGGCCAGCGAGCGGACGGCCTCGGCGAGTTCGTCCTCCGACGGCCGGGCCTCCAGGAAGTCCACGATCGCGTCCACGGCGGTGAGTTCGGCGATGGTGTACGCGCCGAGCAGCACCGGGCCGGTGTTCACCAGATCGACCACGGCCGAGACGAGCCCGTGCGGAACGGATGCCTCGCCGGGGCCCGGCTGCGACGCCGGGGGAGCGCCGTTCTGATCCTCGCTCATGACGAACCTCCTGTCCGCCAGTCGTCCGCGGCGGGCGCCGTACGGCTCGCACGCAGCACCGCGGCGGCGGTACGGGACGGGGTCTGGGTCACCCACACGTCGGAGTTGCCGAACAGGCCCCGGCCGCCCCTGTCGGACAGCGCCTGCCCCAGCTCGCCGGCCAGGTCCGGCCGGTCCGGCGGCGGGAACCGGTCCGCCAGCTCCTGGGACGCGGAGGTGACGTCGTCGTTCGCCTCGATCCGCCGCAGCGCCTGGGTCAGGGACCGCGCGATGGGCGGCGACAGGGACGTGGGCACCGCCAGAACGGGCGAGAGATACATCGGGCGCCGCTCGGTCATCCGCGACAGTCCCCAGGGGCCGACGTTGCTGTCGGTGAACTTGTACACCACGTAGTCCATCAGGTGCCGCAGATCGCTGGGACGCGGCAGCTTGGGCCCGCCGAACGCGGCCGGGGTCTTCTCCAGCTGCACCCAGGTGCCCTGCGCCGTCCGGCCGTGCAGCTTCTCCCGTACGACCTGTCCGCGCATCCCGATGTCCGGGTAGAGCTTTTTGTCGATGTCGCGGTGGTGGCTGGAAAGCCGGGGATGGCTGCCCTTGGCGAGCCGCCACTTCTCGTACAGCCCCGGATCGTCCACCAGCACATGGCCCCCGCGCAGTACGTCTCTGAGCTGCGGCACCTGGAGCCCGTGCCCCTCCAGGTCGAGCAGAATCTCGGCTTCCTCCGGGCTGAGCCGTCCGGCGGCCTTGACCAGGCCCTTCCGGTACGCTCCCGCCCGCGCGGTGATCTCGATCATGAGCCGCACCCTGGTACGCACCAGGTCCGCCTGTTCGGCGCGGGCGGTGTCGGAGGCCGCCGTGCCGGGTCGCTGGGCGCGCGAGACGAACGCCCGCGTGTGCTTGCGTTCCATCTGGCCAGTACAGCACGCCGGGCAGGTACGCGCAGGGCAGGGCGATGCCCGCGGGCGCAGCCCTGCCCTGCGCGTACCTGCCCGCGGGCGTCAGAGCACGAGTGCGCGTCGGGGCGCCTCGTCGAGGATGCGGTCGGCCGTCTCGCCGGGGGTCAGGGCCGCGGTGTCGAACCACCAGCCCGCGTCGCCGAACTCACGCCTCATGTCGGCGTCGAGGGCTTCGTAGCCGTCGAAGTCGAACCGGTCAGCGGGATCCCGGACGGTGTTGCGGTGGCGGCAGACCTCGATGCCCGGTGTGAGGACGACGAACAAGAGGCGGCGCGGTGCGAGCAGTTCGCGGAAGAAGTCCAGCTTCTCGCAGGAGGGGATCATCGCGTCGATCAGGGGTGTGAAGCCGGCGTCGGCGAAGTTGTTCGCCAGCGCGCACAGGTTGCGGTGCAACAACTCCACCTGGCGCGCCGCCTCGTCGGCCGGCTCGCCCAGGGCCCAGACGAAACCGTTGACGATCATTCTGTTGAACTCGTCGCCGTCCAGCCGGGCGGAACGCGGCAGCCGCTCGGCGACCAGTCTGGTCACGGTCGACTTGCCGGCCCCCGGCATCCCTGTCACGAGAAGGCAGTCGGATGCTCCCACGGTCATCACGGCGGCATCGTGCCAGCGGGCCCGTCGGCCGGCAATCGTATTTACGCGGGCACCCTCCGGCAGCGGGTGTTCTCCCGGTCGGGGGGTGTCCTCCCGGTCAGGCCGGGGTGGGCACCGGGATCGCGTGGGTGCGCATCAGGCGCAGCGACGCGCGGGCGATGTCCCCCACGTCGGCGGTGCCGCCGCTGTCGACCCACTTCTG
This sequence comes from Streptomyces sp. NPDC006643, assembly GCF_042870175.1. Taxonomy (NCBI): domain Bacteria; kingdom Bacillati; phylum Actinomycetota; class Actinomycetes; order Kitasatosporales; family Streptomycetaceae; genus Streptomyces; species Streptomyces sp. NPDC006643. Next base: position 233,150 of record NZ_JBIAHA010000013.1, read on the forward strand.
GAGGACCACCTCGACGACGTTCACGGTCGCCGCCGCCGTCAGCGTGGCGAGCAGTCCGGGGTCGGTGTCGCCCATGCGCCGGGTGATCTCCCGGTCCAGCGCCTGCCGCCAGCGCCAGTTCTGGTCCGCGAGCCTGGCCCGTAGCGCGGCGGTCCGTCCGGTCATCTCGTACAGCGCGATCAGCCGTCCGGAGTTGGCGGTGACGGTCCGCTCGATGCTGTCGATCACCGCGTGGAGCGCCTGTGGCAGCGGCAGGTCGTCGGGCTGTTCGACGAGCGCCGTCAGCGCGGTGGTCAGGCCCTCCTCGACGAAGTCGACGACCAGCGCCTCCTTGGTCGCGTAGTACCGGTAGAGCGTTCGGGTGCCGACCTCCGACGCGGCGGCGATCTGCTCGATGGTCGTCTCCTCGTAGCCCTGCGTGACGAACAGCTCGAACGCGTTGTCCGCGATGAGCTGCCGGGTGCGCTCCATCTTGGTCTCACGCAATCCCATGCCTTCACCTCCATCGCTCCGACCGGCGGCCGACCCTAACACTGCCACCTGACAGTCGCTGTCAGGTGGCAGTGAGTAAGCGCATGGTTGCGGCAGTATCTGCCGCCTGGCACGCTTGGCCGTGTGGCACTGACTGCCGTTTCTGACTGCCGTTTCTTCTTCTCCGAGGAGCTGGGCACATGATGGGTGAGACCACGTCCGACATCCAGGCCGCCGCGGGAAGCTTTCCCACCACCAGAGAGCCGGGCTGCCCGTTCGACCCGCCGGCCGCGTTCGCCGGTCTGCGCGACCAGGACACGTCCACGCGGTTGCTGTCCTGCCCGGCCGGGATCGACGCGCACGTCGTCACCACCCACGCCGATGTCCGCTCGGTACTGACCGAACCCACGCTCAGCTCACGCTGGGCCCCGTCCTTACACGTGGTGGTCAACAGCGATTTCGAGCGACAGCCGGAGCCGGGCTCGATCCTCCAGCTGGACGGCGCCGAGCACACCAGGCTGCGCAGGCTGCTGACGCCGGAGTTCACCGTCAAACGCGTGCAGGCCATGCGCCCGTACATCCAGCGTCTGATCGACGAGCGCATCGACGCGATGCTCGCCGCCGGCGCGCCGGCCGACCTGTACCGCGACTTCGCGCTGCCCATCCCCTCGCAGGTGATCTGCGAACTGCTGGGTGTGCCCTACGAGGACCGGGACCGGTTCGAGCGGCAGACCGGTGTGATGCTCTCCGTCGACCGCGAACCGGCCGAGGTGGACACGGCCTTCGACGAGGTCACCCAGCTCATGAGGCAACTGGCCCAGGACAAGATGGCCGAGCCGACCGACGACCTGCTGGGCCGGCTGATCGTACGGGCCCGGGAGACCGGCCAGGAGCTGAGCATCCCCGAACTGGGCATGCTGGGGCTCTCGTTGCTGGTCGCCGGTCACGAGACGACCGCGAACATGATCGGGCTCAGCACCCTGGCCCTGCTCCGCCAGCCCGACCAGCTCGAAGCGCTGCGCGCGGACCCGGGCCTCGCCGGGACCGCCGTCGACGAGATGCTGCGGTACATCTCACCCGTACAGTTCGGGCTGCTGCGTCGTACGACCGAGGACACCCCGGTCGGCGAGGGCACACTCGACGCCGGGGAGTGGCTGGTGGCCGCGCTGGCCTCGGCCAACCGGGACGAGACGGTCTTTCCCGCCGCCGACCGGATCGACCTCAAGCGCCCCGCCACGGCGCATCTGGCCTTCGGCTACGGCATCCACCAGTGCCTGGGCCAGCAGTTGGCGAGGGTCGAGCTGCGGGAGGTCTTCGCCCGGCTGCATCAGCGGATTCCCACGCTGCGGCTGGCGGTGCCCTTCGAGGACATCGAGTTCAAGGACAACGCGCTGGTGTACGGCGTACGCGCGCTGCCGATCACCTGGGACGGGCCGAGTGGCGCGGAGGGCGGGCGGTGATGCGGGTCGTCGTCGACGCGGACATGTGTGTCGGGGCCGGGCAGTGCGTACTGGCCGCGCCCGAGGTCTTCGACCAGCGGGACGAGGACGGCATGGTGGTCCTGCTGCTGGAGAATCCGCCCGGCCATCTGGAAGAGGCCGTCGACCAGGCCTCGCTGCTCTGCCCGGCGCTCGCCATCCGGACCGTGGACGAGTAGCGGTGACGTGCGCGATCAGCGTCCCCGCGCCGGGACGCTGATCGCGCACGCCGCGGCGCAGGGGCGTCGGTACGGGGCGGTCCTCGGCGAGGGAAGGCTGCGAGGTGTTCGCCGTGGACGGTGCGCGACGGGTCTTCCGTACGGCGGGCTTCCCCGCCGCCGGGAGCGCACCGTCCGCCGTTCTCAACGCGGCTCGGGCCTGACGATGTTCATCGCCCGCTCCACCGACTCGTCGCTCAGACTCGGCGTCGTCAGGGGCGCGTTGTCGGGGCGCAGGCGCAGGCCGTTGAGGAGCACGTCGAGGTAGCGGCGCCAGATGTCCGGCTGCCCGCCCCGGGTGAACTGGGCGGCGGCGTACAGCATGTGCTGGATGACGGGGATGTCGGAGGGAGTCACCTCCGGACGGAGATCCCCGCTCTCCTGGGCCCGCCGAATCAGGGCTTCGAGGAACGGCAGCATGCCGCCGCGCGCGGTCTCGATGGGCTCGGACGTGTGCTCGCCCAGCATCAGGACTTCGTGCAGACCGCGGTTCTCGGCGAGGTCGGCCGTCATCTCCGTGAGGAAGTCGACCAGTCCCTGCCAGGGGTCGGGGTGGGCGAGGGCGCTCTCGGCCGACTCCTGCCGGATCCGGAGGTCCTCCTCGAACAGGGCGCGGATGAGGGACTCCTTCGTGGGGAAGCGGCGGTAGAGGGTGCCGACGCCCACCCCCGCGTGGCGGGCCACACCGTCGAGCGTGACCCCCAGCCCCTGTTGACCGAAGACCTCACGCGCCGCGTGGAGAATGCGTTCACGGTTGAGGGCGGCGTCCCGCCGTAGCGGTCGGCCGCCCTCGACCGGACCGTTCTGTCCGGAAGTCTCCGTCATGCGACCCAGGGTAGTCCCGTGGATCAGGCCGGCCGGCCGGGTCCCCGCTCGCGCGTGATCAGCCATACGCAGCCGAGGCTGAGCAGCGTGACCCCGGTCAGATACAGGGTGATGGGCGTGGTGGAGGCCCAGTTGTTGTAGAGGGCCGTGGCGACGGTCGGGGCGATACCGCCGCCCAGGATGGACCCCAGCTGGTAGCCGAGAGAGGCCCCGCTGTAGCGGATCTCGGCCCGGTACAGCTCCGAGAAGAGCGCGGCGATCGGTCCGTAGACGATGCCCATGAACACCGCGGTGGCCAGCAGCGCTGACAGGATCAGCGCGGAGTCGGCGGTGTCGATGAGCGGGAACAGCGTCGCCGCGCACACCACCAGGCCGGTCGAGCCGACGAGGAGGATCCGGCGCCGGCCGTGCCGGTCGGAGAGGGCCGAGGCCCAGGGGATGACCGCGAGCCAGACCCCGGAGGCGATGAGGGTGAAGGTGAGGATCAGATTCCGGCTGAGGCCGAGCACCGCGGTCGAATACGACAGCAGGTAGGACATGAAGATATATCCCACCGCGTTGATTCCGATGAACGCTCCCGCGGAAAGGATGACTTCCCGCCAGTGCTCCCGGAGCACGGATATGAAGGGCATACGGTGTTCGGTGCTCGACTCCTTGACTGCCTCGAATTCCTTGCTCTCCGAAATGGTCAGCCGAATGACCAGACCCGCGATCACCATGACGGCGCTCGCCAGGAAGGGAACCCGCCAGCCCCAGTCCAGGAACGCCTCGTCGCTGAGATTTGTCGTCAGGCCCAGGAATACGAGGTTGGCGATGATGAGACCGCCCGGCACACCCATCTGAGGAAAGCTTCCGTAGAAGGATTTCTTGCGTTCCGGGGCATGTTCGACGGCCATCAGGACCGCGCCGCCCCACTCGCCGCCGACGCCTATTCCCTGAATGAATCGCAAGGTCACCAGAAGGATCGGCGCCCATACGCCGATGCTGTCGTACGTGGGCAGCAGCCCGATGCCGATCGTGGCGAATCCCATGGTCAGCAGGGAGATGACCAGCATGGACTTACGGCCGACCCGGTCGCCGAAGTGGCCCATGACGATGCCGCCGAGGGGGCGGGCGAGGAAGCCGACGGAGTAGGTGGCGAAGGACGCCAGCGTACCCGCCGCCGGGGAGACGGAAGGGAAGAAGAGCGGTCCGAAGACTATCGCCGCCGCCATGCCGTAGATGAAGTAGTCGTACCACTCGATCGCCGTTCCGATGAGACTCGCTGTCGCTACTCGCAACGGCCGCGTCCGTTTCCGCGCGGCCGTGTCCGACGGGCTTCGTTCGATGGTCACGACTGTCTCCTGACAGGGGTGAGTTCTGTCGCCGTTGCTATTACCGATGAGCGGTGGGAAAGGGGGCGCCGGCGCGAAGTCCGAGGGTGACTCGGTCTGTTTTCGGGCACGGCGGAGAGAAGCTTCGGGGGTGGCGGTGCCACGCGCCGATTTGTCGGTCGATCGCCACTCGGGAGCGGCCGACCGAACGATTGGTCGTCTGGTGTGCGGTAAGTAAAGGGAGCCCCCTATCCCCTGTCAAGAGATCCGGGCGAAGGGATCTCCGGCAGGGATCTCCGGCCGGTGGGACCGGCCTGGTGCTCGGGTCGCGGCGGTGCTACCGTGCCGAACTGGAGAAGTTATCTCCACTTACCGAGGGGCTCCTATGGCCACACGCGGCAGGTTCGGCGCGATCGCTGGGATCGCGCTTCTCGGGCTGGTGGTGACGGCGTGCTCGTCCGCCGGGCCCACGACCACCACCGGCGCCATGGTGCTCGCGGCCCCGGGGGCGGGCGCCGACTGTCCGCGAACCCCCGCCCCGCCCGGCGCCCCGCCCGGCGGGTCCGTCCCGGTCGCGAAGACGGTCAAGCCGACCAGTACGAGATCCAGCACGGTCATCTCTCCCAGCGGCCCGCAGATGCGGTGCGGCCGAGTGGAAGTGACGATGCGTCAGGACATCACGTACGCGTCACCCGCGGTCGGCGGCGAGCCCCACGATCTGCGGCTGGACCTCCAGATCCCGCGGACGAAAGGCCTCAAACCCCTGGTCGTCCATCTCCCCGGCGGCGGCTTCAGCAGGGCCGACAAGGGGGCCAACCTCGACGGGCGCACCTATGTGGCCGAGCGGGGTTACGCCGTGGCGAGTGTCGAATACCGCACCACGAGCACCGGCTCCACCTACCGGGACGGCGTCGCGGACGTGAAGTCGGCGGTCCGCTATCTGCGCGCCCACGCCGACGAGTTGGGCATCGACACGACCAGGGTGGCCGTGTGGGGTCAGTCGGCCGGCGGCTATCTGGCGGCGATGACCGGGGCGACCAACGGCAGGGAGCGGTTCGAGCGGGGCGACCATCTGGACCGGAGCAGCGACGTCCAGGCCGTCGTGGACCAGTTCGGCGCGAGTGATCTGTCGAAGATCGCCGACGACTTCGACGCGGAGACCAGGGCCGTGTACATGGCGCCCGGCAGCTTCATCAACGCGTATGTCTTCGGCCCGAATTCGACCGGGACCGTGGCGACGGACCGGGCCGCCAGCAGGGCGGCCGACCCCGCCACGTATCTCGGCCCGTCGTCGGCGCCCGTCGTCATGCTCCACGGCGACGACGACCACATCATCTCGCCCAGCCAGTCACTGATCCTGCTCGACGCCCTCAAGGCGAAGCGGGTGGACGGCGCGCGGTATGTCGTCAAGGGGGCCGATCACGGCGATCTGTCGTTCCTGGGCGACACCGAGGCCGGGAAGAAGTGGACCACCCGGAAGGTGATGGACACGATCACCCGCCATCTGGACAAGGAGCTTCGGCGCTGAGGCGGGCACGCTCCGCGCCAAGTGGCCGTACCCCTCAAGGTGGTTGACGAGCCGGCGACGGCGCCGCGGGGGCGATCCCGCGGCGCCGTCGGTGCGAGGTCGTCCCCGCGCGGTGCGGTGGCTCAGACGCCGACGCCGAAGTCCGTCGCGATGCCGGAGAGGCCGGAGGCGTAACCCTGGCCCACCGCGCGGAACTTCCACTCCGCGCCGTTGCGGTACAGCTCGCCGAAGACCATCGCGGTCTCCGTGGAGGCGTCCTCGGTGAGGTCGTAGCGGGCCAGTTCGGCGCCGCCGTCCTGGTTCACCACGCGGATGAAGGCGTTGCGCACCTGGCCGAAGCTCTGGCCGCGGGACTCGGCCTCGTGGATCGAGACCGGGAAGACGATCTTGTCGACATCGGCCGGGACGCCCGCGAGGTTGACCTTCAGCGACTCGTCGTCGCCCTCGCCCTCACCGGTGAGGTTGTCACCGGTGTGCTCGACCGAACCGTCGGGGCTCTTAAGGTTGTTGTAGAAGATGAAGTGCTGGTCGGAGGGGACCTTGCCGGCCGCGTTGACCAGCAGGGCGCTCGCGTCGAGGTCGAAGTCGGCGCCGGTGGTGCTGCGCGCGTCCCAGCCCAGGCCGATGAGCACCGCCGTCAGGCCCGGGGCCTCCTTGCTGAGCGAAACGTTGCCGCCTTTGGAGAGGGAAACTCCCACGATCTTCTCCTGGTGCTCGATGGTATGGACTGATCAAAATCTACAACACTGTAGAAAATGCGACACAGGTGAGTCGGCCATCGCTCAACTGCCGGGCGCCGCACGGAGAAAGGGCTTGCTCCCGGTGTACTGCGGGCGCCCTAAGGGCAACTTCGTCATGAAACCCGGCGGCGTTGTCGGGTTTGTGCCGTCCGTGATCACTTCCGTCTCACTAGGTTGCGCCTGCCGCCCCGCTTTCCGATGGGGCGGCGGGGGTGGATTCGCGACATGACGGTTATCAAGGGCGTGGGCGGTGCGGACGGTGGAGAGAGACCGGACACGGGCGGGGACAGACCGGACACGGGTGGGGACAGACCGGACACGGGTGGGGCCCGCTGCCGTATCGACGTCGACGCCGACGGTGCGTACAACTGGCGGGTGGTCGCCCAGAACGGACGCGTCGTCGCCGTCTCCGCGCGGCCGTACGGGGAGTACGACCTCTGCCGCAGCGCCTTCGAGACGCTGTGTCGCGGCCACGCGGAACTGGCCGGAGCCGTACAGCACACCGCGGGAGGCAATGGCTGGATGTGGTTATTACGTGACGCGGAAGGCGGCGTCGTCGCCGTCTCCGCGCGACCCTACGAGCGGCACTCGACCTGCCGCGCGGCCTGGCAGCGGTTCCGGGCCCTGCTGACCGACATGGTGGAAGTTACGGGAAGTTGCCCTTAGGGCACACCTCGTTCACATCTCGGTGCGCGCGCGTCAATCGCGCACCGAGAGCGTCGGCCACGTGACGAGAAGAGCGAGTGGGGCGGACATCGATGTGCCCCGGAGGCTGTACGCGGACCCGGGCCTGCCCGACCGTGTCTTCCGGGGGGTCGCCCGAGGCGGAGGCGGACTGGTACTCACCGTCATGCTCCTGGTCGGCGGATTCCTGCTGTACCGGGCATGGCAAGCGCTCTCCAGGGCGGGCTGGTCGTTCCTGACGACCGAGGCGTGGGAACCGGACGCCGGCCGCTTCGGGATCGCGGCCGTCCTGGTCGGCACCGTGCTGATCGCACTGGTCGCGATCGTCGTCGCCGTACCGCTCGCGGTGGGCGGCGCGCTCTACATCTCGGAGTACGCCCCGCCCCGGCTGCGCCAGACACTGATCGGTGTGGTCGACCTGATGGCCGCCGTGCCGTCCGTCGTCTACGGGCTCTGGGGTCTGTTCTTCTTCGAGGGGCAGATCCTGCCCACCGCCCGCTGGATCGCCACCTACTTGAGCTGGATCCCGGTCTTCGAGGTGGCCGGGGCCGACCCGAACGACCCGCTCGCGCCGGAGACCGTCTACACCTCGTCGACCCTCATCGCAGGTGTCGTCGTGGCCCTGATGGTCGCGCCGATCGCCTGCTCGGTGATGCGCGAGGTGTTCTCACAGGCGCCGGTCGGCGAACGCGAGGGCGCGTTCGCGCTCGGAGCCACCCGCTGGGGCATGATCTCCAGCGTCGTCCTGCCGTTCGGCAAGGGCGGCATGATCGGCGGCACGATGCTCGGGCTCGGCCGCGCGCTCGGCGAGACCATCGGTGTCTACCTGATCATCTCGCCGGTCTTCGAGATCCAGTGGCATGTCCTCCAGAGCGGCTCCAGCTCCGTCGCCGCGCTGATCGCCCTGCGCTACGGCGAGGCCAGCGAGTTCGGCATGTCGGCCCTGATGGCCGCGGGCTTCGCGCTCTTCCTGATGACGCTCGTCGTCAACTTCGCCGCGTCCTCGATCGTCGCCCGCAGCCGGTCCGGCGCGGCGAGCGAGTGAGGCCGGCGCGGATGGCGGGCGCGGGTGAGCGGGACATGGCCGTCGGGTGGGCCGCGACGAGTGACGTGTACGGACCGAGCGGGTCGACGAGGGGACAGCACAGATGACCATCGCGCCGGAGAGACCGGTCGCACCGGGCGGCACCGGTCCGAATCTACGCGCGCCGACCGCGGGGGAGCGGCGGCGCTCGCCGGGCCAGCTGCGCGCCACCGACGTGTACGCCCTGCTGGGCGCCGCCGCTGCCGCCCTGTCCCTCACCGGGCTGATGTTCACCCGGCTGCTGCCGTTCAGCGGGACCGTCGGGTTCGTGGTCGTCGCGTACGTCCTGTTCCTGCTGCTCTACGGGCTGTTGGTGTCCTTCGACGAGGACGGGCCCGCGGTACGCGACCGGATCGCCGCCGTCGTCGTACAGAGCCTCGGCCTGGTGATGGTGGGCGCGCTCGCCGTGGTCGTCGTCTACACCCTGTGGGAGGGGCGCAGGGCGCTGCCGCATCTGAACTTCTTCACCGAGGACATGGCCCAGGCGGGGCCGCTCGACCCGCTGACGACCGGCGGCATCCTGCACGCGATCCTCGGCACCCTGGAACAGATCACCATCGCGCTCGCGATCACGGTGCCGACCGGGCTGCTCTGCGCGGTCTTCCTCAACGAAGTGCCGGGCCGGTTCGCCCGGTTCGTCCGCACCGTGGTCGAGGCGATGACCGCCCTGCCGTCGATCGTCGCGGGCCTGTTCATCTACGCGACGATCATCCTCGCGCTGGGCTTCGACCGGTCCGGCTTCGCCGCCTCCCTCGCGCTCTCCGTGATGATGCTGCCGATCATCATCCGCGCGGCCGACGTGGTGATCCGGCTGGTGCCGGGCAATCTGCGCGAGGCGGCGTACGCGCTCGGCACCTCCCGCTGGCGCACCGTCTGGCACGTCGTGCTGCCGACCGCGCGCTCCGGACTGACGACCTCCGTGATCCTCGGCACCGCGCGCGGGGTCGGTGAGACCTCGCCGGTGCTGCTCACCGCCGGATTCACCGCCGAGATCAACGGCAACCCGTTCGAAGGGCCGCAGCTCTCCCTGCCGCTGGCCACCTTCGAGTTCGTCAAGTCGCCCGAACCCACCATGATCGCCCGCGGTTTCGGTACGGCGGCGGTCCTGATGGCGCTCGTCCTGCTGCTGTTCGTCGTCGCCCGCGTCATCGGCGGGCGCGGACCGGGCCAGTTGACACGTCGTCAGGAACACCGGCGGGTGCGGGCGTCCCGGCAGGACGCCGAACGGTTCGCCGCCCGCGCCGGAGCCGGCCCGAGCGGTCCCGGCGCCAACTCGCCCACCGAACAGCCGAGTCCGCCCCGTACAGCCCGAAGGAGTGCCCCGTGAGACCGGCCACCGTCTCCCGACTCGCCCTGGCGGTAGCGTCGTTGCTCTGCGCGCTGCTCGCCTTCCACGCCCCGGCCGCCGAGGCGGCCTCGTACACCAAGATCAGCGGCGCGGGCTCCACCTGGAGCTCCAACGCCCTCGACCAGTGGCGCCGCAACGTCTCCGCCAACAGCGGTATGACCGTGAACTACGCCGCGCTCGGCTCCTCCGTCGGCCGCGAGCAGTTCAAGAACGGCACCGCCGACTTCGCCGTCTCCGAGATCCCGTACGGACTGACCGAGGCCGGGGCCACCGACGCGCCGCCCAAGCGCGGCTACGCGTACATGCCGATCGTCGCGGGCGGCACCGCCTTCATGTACAACCTCAAGATCGGCGGCAAGAAGGTCACCAACCTGCGGCTGTCCGGCGAGGTCGTCACCAAGATCTTCACAGGCAAGATCACCATGTGGAACCACCCGGAGATCCGGACCGACAACCCCGGCCTCAACCTGCCCGCCGCCCGGGTCATCCCGGTGGTGCGCTCCGACGGCTCCGGCACGACCGCCCAGCTGACCACCTGGATGTCCAAGCAGCACCCCGCCCTGTGGAACGACTACTGCGGCCGGGCCGGACGTTCCACGCCCTGCGGCATGACCTCCTACTTCCCCGTCGTGCCCGGTTCGTCGCACATCGCCAAGTCCGGCTCGCTCGGCGTCTCCGGCTTCACCAAGCAGGGGCACGCCGAGGGCGCCATCACCTATGTCGAGTACTCGTACGCCATCACGACCGGCTTCCCGGTGGCGAAGATGCTCAACGCGTCCGGCTACTACGTCGAGCCCACCGCCTCCAGTGTCGCCGTGGCCCTGCTGAAGGCCCGCATCAACGAGGACAAGGGCTCGCCGAACTATCTGACGCAGATCCTCGACAACGTCTACCGGTCGCCCGACCGCCGCACCTACACGCTCTCCAGCTACAGCTACATGATCATCCCGACCAAGGCGGAACAGCCCTTCACCACCGCCAAGGGCAAGACGCTCGGCACCTTCGCCAAGTACTTCCTCTGCGACGGCCAGCAACAGGCCCAGGAACTCGGCTACTCGCCGCTGCCCAGAAACCTCGTCCAGGCCGGATTCGCACAGGTCAGGAAGATCCCCGGCGCGCCCGCCGGCAGCACCGACATCTCCAAGTGCCGCAACCCCACCTTCTCCGCGGACGACTCCAACGCCCTCGCCAACAGCGCCCCGTACCCGAAGGCGTGCGACAAGCGCGGACCGACGCAGTGCGCGGACGGCACGGCCGGCGCCAAGGAGAAGACACCCGTCAAACCCGGTGCGACGAGCGGCGGTTCGGGCGGCTCGGGCCCTTCCGCCTCCGGCGGCACGGCCGGGGCCTCGGGCGGTACGGCCGGCGCGACCGGCGGCGCGGCGGCGGGAGGCGCCACGGGCGGCGACACCGCGGGCACCGCGGGAGCCACCGCCGGTACGGCGGGCACCGCGGCCGGCGGGGTCATCGACCCGGACACCGGCGAACTGATCAGCGGCGACGGCATCGGCGGGGACTCCTCCGTCGTGGGCAACCCGGTCACACTCGCCTCCGGCGACTCGGGCGGACTGCGCGGCGTACTCATGGCCCTGTCCGCCGTCCTGCTGCTCGGCGTGGTCGTCGGCCCACCGCTCACCGCACGCGCGCTCGCCGCGCGCAACCGACGCAAGGAAGGCTTCCGATGAGCACGCGCCCCGGCAACGTCGCGTCCGTACGCACGCGGACCACGACAGGTATCACCGCGCTGCTCGCCGCCCTGGTGGTGGCGCTGCTCCCGCTGCCCGCCACGACCACCACGGCGCAGGCGGCGGACTCCTCGCGGGCGGCCGGTTCCGCGGTCACGGTGACCGGCAAGAAGGGGAAGTACGACGACTTCTCCTCCCTCAAGGTCACCGTCCACCAGACCGAGCAACTGCGCGCGCAGGGCGTGCGCGTCAGCTGGACCGGAGCCAGGCCCACCGAGAACGGCTTCAGATACAACTACCTTCAGCTGATGCAGTGCTGGGGCGACGACCCGGACGGGCCCGACCGCGACCAGTGCCAGTTCGGCGGCAGCGGCGTCACCCAGAGCGGCGGCGGCTGGAGCGCGCTGCGGCAGATCGGCGCGGTGCCCGACCCGGCGGAGACGCAGTACGTCGACAACGGCCAGGGCGAGAGTTACGTACCGTTCCGCCCCGCCAACGGCGAGAAGCCGACCGCCGGTTCACGTGACTGGACCTACTTCGGGACCCTCGACACCAACGAGGAGCCGTACGCGATCACCCACGCGGACGGCACCGGCGAGTTCACCTTCCCGATGCTCACCGACCAGGGAGCCGACCACCTCGGCTGCGGTGCCCCCGTCAAGCAGGGCAGCACCGTCAAGGGGCGGTCCTGCTGGCTGGTGATCGTGCCGCGCGGCGAGCACGACGTCGACGGCACGACCGGCCCGGCCAACCTACTCCAGTCCTCCCCGCTCTCCGCCTCCAACTGGGCCCAGCGGATGGTCGTCCCGCTCGACTTCCTGCCGGTCGGCAACACCTGTCCGGCCGACCGGGCGGAGCGCCGGGTGACCGGCTCCGAGCTGGTCACCGACGCCATCTCGTCGTGGCAGCCCGCGCTCTGCTCGGCCCCCGGCGGCGCCAAGTTCGCCTTCAGCCAGAGCGGCGAGGGCGGGGCGAGGGACACGATCTCCCGTCCGGCCACCGGCTCACCCGGCCTCGCCTTTACCGTCGACCCCGTCGAGGCACCGTCGGACGGCCCCGACGTCGTCCACGCCCCCGTCGCGGTCAGCGGCCTCGCGGTCGGCTACTTCATCGAGATGCCGGGCTCCGGACAGCTCACCTCGATGAGACTCACCCCCAGACTGCTGGCCAAACTGCTCACCTCCTCGTACCAGAAGGACGTGACACGAAGCCGCCGGGAAATACCCGAGCACATCAAGGACAATCCGCAGAGTCTTTTCCACGACCCGGAATTCAAGGAGATGAACCCGGAGTTCAAGGACTGGGGGCCCGGCTCCCTGCCGCCCATGAGTCTCCTGGTGCAGCTCGCGAACACGGACACCACACGAATGGCCTGGCAGTGGCTCAGGTCGGACCGTGAGGCGAGGGAATTCATGTCGGGCACCGCCGACCCCTGGGGCATGAAAATAAATCCGTTCTTCGCGGACATCGGCCTCACCACCGACGTCTCCCTGTCGGAATTCCCCAAGGCCGACCCGACCAAGACCACGGTGACCATCGGCGAGGAGGCGCTGGAGTACGGGACGACCGAGGTGGCCCCGTACGTCCAGGACATGCACGACGGCGCGCTGCGCACCCGGCGCGGCAACAACGGGTCCACCACCACACCCGCCGCGGGCGCCAGCGGCTCGCCCGCCAAGCTGGTCAACACCCCGCCGCTGCCGGGTCAGCGGATGGTCCTCGCGCTCGTCGACGCCGCGTCCGCCGCGCGGTACGGCCTCCAGACGGCGGCCCTGCGCAATGCCGCCGGCACGTTCGTCACCCCCACCACCGGCTCCCTGCTCGACGGTGTCGCGGCCATGAAGAAGTCCCCGGTGCCGGGCGTGCTCGGCACCGACCCGGGCGCGGCCAGGGGCGGTGCCTACCCCCTGACCTCGGTCGTCTACGCCGCCGGATTCACCAACACCCCGGCGGCCGACCGCAAGGACTACGCCGACCTCGTCCGGTACGCGGTCGGCGACGGCCAGGCACCCGGCGTCTCACCGGGCCAACTCCCGCCCGGCTACGCCCCGCTGCCCGCGGCGATGCGCACCCAGGCGCTGGCGGCGGCCGAGCGGCTGCGGACCGCCAAGGAGACCGGGGAGGACGGCGACACCGCAGGCGGCGGCGGAGACGACCCGGCCGGAGCCGGGTCGTCGGGAGGCGGGTCCACCGGTGGCCTGGACGGCGGGGCCGGCGCCTCCGGCGGAGCGGCCGGCGGCGGCGACCCGGCCACCGCCGCGAACCCGGACACCGGCGCCACGCCCGACGCGCGCGCGACACCGCCCGACCCGGACAAGCAGAACGTGGCCGAGTCCGGCGGGCTGACGCCCTCCACCGTCCTCGGGATCATCCGCTGGGTGCTGCTCGGTGTGCTCGTCGCGGGCGGCTTGGCGGCCCTTTCCGGTCCGATACTGCTGCGCCTTTCCGCCCGTAAATCGGGGCCGGGCTCTCCAGGAGTCGTCTAGGAAAGCATCTCGTAACCTGATCAACCTTATGAGTTGGTGGTCGGCCGTCACTGGATAAGGAAAAGTAATCGGTGGCCGGTCGACGGGCCGGTGAATCAGGAATTCGGAATTCTGCGCCACTGCGGTTCCGTGTTTTTCGGTCTCGCGACTCAGTGTTCAGTGTTCAGTGCTTTCGCTTGAGCGTCCTTTCCTCGTATCCGTAATGACGGAGGAGAACAGAAGTGAACGTCAAGTCCCGCGCACGTATCGGTGCCCTCGTCGGCGCCACCGCCCTCGCCCTCGGCGCCCTGGCGGTACCGGCCTCCGCCGACCCCGGCACCGGCAACTACCGGGTGCTCGCCGGTGTCGGCTCCGACACCACCCAGGACGTCGTCAACGGTCTGGGCACCGCCGTCGACAGTGGCACCCTCATCGCCTCGTACAACGCCACCGGCTCGACGACCGTCAAGACGCGCGCGACCAACTGTGTGATCCCGCGCCCCAACGGCTCCTCGGCCGGCATCAGCGCGCTGAACAACGCGATCGACAACAACACCGGCTGCGTCGACTTCGCGCGCTCCTCGCGCGGCGTGGCCAACAACTCCACGACCGACCTGACTTTCGTCCCGTTCGGCAAGGACGCGGTGACCTTCGCGGTCCGCGGCAACAGCGCGCTGCCCAAGGCGCTGACGACCGCCCAGCTCACCTCCATCTACACGTGCGGCACCACCTCGCTGAACGGCGTCGCGCTCACCCCGCTGCTGCCCCAGGCCGGCTCCGGCACCCGCTCCTTCTTCCTCAGCTCGCTGGGCCTGACCGAGGACACCTTCGGCGCCTGCGTCGACGACACCGTCCAGGAGCACAACGGTGAGGCGCTGAACAGCGCCGGCGACATCGCCCCGTACTCCATCGCCCAGTACATCGCCCAGGGCAACCAGCCCGGCGATGTCATCGACCGCCGCGGCCTCGCCGTGCTCGGCTCGCTGAACGGTGTCCAGCCCACGCTGGCCAACAACACGCTGAACCCCGCCTTCCCGTTCAACCGTGACGTCTACAACGTCGTCCCGACCGCCAAGCTGACCAACGCCACCATCGCCGCCACGTTCGTCGGCTCGACCTCCAAGGTCTGCGCGCAGAGCGCCGTGATCCAGGAGTACGGCTTCGCGACGATCGCCAACTGTGGCAGCACCGTCCTGAAGGGCGAGAGCTGATCACCAGCAGCTGACAGCGCGCCGGCCGGGCACCCCTCAGGGGTGTCCGGCCCCACGGCGTACCCCGGCACCGGGGGCCGCCCACCGCACCGCCGGTCCCCACGCCATCTGCCAAAGACCCGATTTCACGGACCGGACTTCACGGCCCCGGCTCCACAGCCCGCAACTCCACCGACCCCAACTCCACCGACCCCAACTCCATCGACCCGACAGTCCCATTGGGGGGCGACCCACCATGAGAAGCACCGCACTGCCCGACACCCGATCGAGAACGTCCGCCGTCACCGCCCTGCTGCTCTGCTGCTCGCTGCTGCTGGCAGCGGCGGCAGCCGTCGTCGGCCTCGCCCCCCAGGCCCGCGCGGCCGAGGACCTCGGCGAGCTGACCTTCGCGACGACATCGGGCAAGATCGCCGACAACCCGACCTTCCCGAAGGTCAGCACCGACGCGGCCTGCCCCGCGGACTTCGCGGAGCAGCTTCAGCTGACTCTGCTCGTCCCGGGCGGGGAGAGCGGCACGCTGCTGCTCGGCAAGACGAACGTCGGCGCGCCCTACCAGGGCCCCGTGACCGCCGACATCCCCGCCGGGACATCGCTGGAGGCCCGGCTGGGCAGGGCCGTTCCCTCCGGGGAGTTCGACGGAACGTACGAGATCCGTCTCCTCTGCCGTAACGCCGCCAACGTCGGCGCCGAGTACTTCAGCGCCCAGATCCAGGTCACCGGCGACTCCTGGGCCGTCAAGGCCGCCGCCGCGACGCCGACCACCACGAGCCTCACCGCCACGCCCGCGAGCACGGCGCCCGTCGGGGCCGAGGTCACGCTGAAGGCGGCCGTCACGCCCGCCGGCGCGGCCGGCAAGGTGACGTTCCTCGACGGCGCCGACGTGCTGGGCGCGGTCGATGTCGCCGACGGCGCCGCCGAGTTGAAGACGTCGGCGCTCGGCGCCGGTACGCACTCGCTGACCGCGAAGTTCGTCCCGACCGACCCGGCCGCGTTCGACCCGTCCGAGTCCCCGGCCGCCGACTACACGATCACCGAGGCCGGTTCGTCGCCCCCGCCGGACCCCGACCCGACCGACGAGCCGGCGGACCTCGACGTCACCGACGAGGACGGCACGCCGCTGGACGTCAACCCGACGCTCACCGCCGGACAGAAGGTCCTCGTGACCGCCCGCGGCTACACCGAGGACGCGAAGGTCAAGGTCGTGCTCACGGGCAGCGAGGAGACGTTCGCCGACGCCACCGCCGACGCCGAAGGCACCGTCGCCGACTACGCGTTCACCGTGCCGGACCCGCTGGCTGACGGCTCGTACACCCTCACCCTCACCGAGGACAAGGCGGAGGGCCATCTCGTCGAGTTCGTCTTCAGCATCGGCGAGGCACCCGGTCCCGAACCCACTCCGAGCGGGTCACAGAGCGCCGACGGCGGTGCGACCGGCGGCTCGACGGGGGGCTCGGGCGGCGGTGACACCGGCGGCTCGGGCGATTCCGGAGGCGGCGGCGACGGTGGCACGGGGCCGCTGGCGTCGACCGGCGGCAGCGCGCTGACGCTGGCGCTCGCCGCGCTCTCCCTGTGCGGGCTGGGCACGCTGTTCGTGGTGCGCGCCCGCCGCGGGGGCCTGCTCAAGTTCTGAGGTACGGGGGTGGGGCGGGGGCCGGCGCCCCCGCCCCCCCCCCCCCCCCCCCCCCCCGGGCCGCCCCCGCGGGCCCCCCCCCCGGGCGCCCCCCCCCCCACCCCGGGGGGGGGGGGGGCGCGGGGCGGGGGC
>NZ_JBIAHA010000014.1:0-26784 GCF_042870175.1 Streptomyces sp. NPDC006643
GCCCCCCCCCCCGCCCCCCCGGCCCGCCCCCCGCCCCCCGCGGGGGCCCCCCCCCCCGCGGGGGGGGGGCGCCCCCGCCCCCCGGGGCGGCCGCCCCCCCCCCCGGGGCCCACCCGAGCAGTGTGCCGCCGCCCGGTCAACGGCGGCGGCACACTGCTTTCCCCGATCGGGTGGACGGTGGGGTCAGCGGACGGTGGTCACCCGGTGTTCCTTCAGGGCCGCGCAGTTGGAGTTCTCCACCTGGACGTACACATTGGCGATGTGGCCGCCCCAGCTCACACAGTGGCCCTTGCCGTAGACACGGGACGGACCCGCGTACGACGTGTAGTCCCCGGAGTCGCCGGCCCACTCACCGGTGTCGGGCACGTAGATGTACGCCGACATCGGCTTGGCGGTGCCCGGGTTGGTGCGGATGGTCGCGACGCAGTTGTTGCCGTTCGAGGAGTTGTAGGTCAGATAGACCTTGCCCAGCGAACCGATGGGAGCCGAGTTCACGGTCTTGTAGGCGCTGCCGCAGACACCCTGCGGTGTGACGTTGGGCGCGGCGTGGGCCGTGGCGCCGAACGCGGCCGTGCTGCCCGCCACGAGCGCGGTCAACGCTCCTGCGACTGCGGCATTACGTGTGATTCCCATAATTTCCCCCTTGTGTATCCGAGTGCGTTTTGGTCGTGCTTGGTAGACCCTCGGACGGCGGGGATGGTTGTACCCGGTTCGGCTCGGAGTTGAAGCCGTCGCGGCGCGAACTCGCCGTGGGGGGAGGGCAGATGCCGCCGGGTGAGGGGTGAGTTCTAGACGCCCTTGCGGCGGAACCAGCCGCGCCGGGGCGCGGTCGGCGGCGTCGAGCCCGGCTGGGCGTGCGGCGGAATCGGACCGGCGAACGGCGGCTGGGTCTTGAACTGTTCGTCGAGCGTGACCGTCGGCGTGATGCGGCGCAGCGCGGCGCGTACGAGGGTCAACGGGTGGTCGGGGAAGTGCGCGTCCCACTGCTCCAGGTCGGCCACGCTGTACGGCAGTCCGCCGAACTGCCCGCCGCCGGCGTACGGGTGGGGGCGGAAGAAGTCGGCGGGTCCCACCTGAGCCATCACCGTGGCTTCCCGTACTCCGGTCGTCGCGCCCTCCGCGGCCTGTACCTTCACCGCGGCGCTGCACCGTTCCCTCGGCAGCGTCCAACTGGCGATGAAGCCCTGTCCCCGCCTGCTCGGGAGGGGCATCTTGACCAGCTGGTACAGGGCCGGGACCGTGTCCACGGCCCCCACCTCGGCCTCTATGAGACCGCCCCCGGCGTTCGCCGTGCCCTGCGCGCAGCCGAACCGCAGCCGGTCCGGATCGTGCAGCGGGGCCGGCAGGTCCGGGACGAGAGGGAAGAAGTGGACCGACAGGACGAGCCCGGCCGAGTCGGTCCACGTACCGGGTTCGCGCTCGGTGAATCCGGTGAGGTCGAGGCCGGTGATCGGGGTCTGCGCGATCGAAGTCATGCCGATCATCATGCCGGGTCACTGTCGCCGCCGCCGCTGGGTTGAGCACACGGCACCGGATCGCGCCGAGCGGGCCCGGACCGTCATGCCGAGGCCAGGGCGAGGACGGCCTCCGCCAGAGCGTTGGCCGGTCCGCCGTCGCCGCAATCGCAGGCCGTACGCCAGCCGGCCGCCACCGCCGCGGCCACGTCGCGGGTATGGGAGATGGACAGCGTCAGCCCGGTGATGCCGACGGCTACGGCGCGGTGCGCCGCCCGGCCGCGCAGGACGGGCTCGGGGGCTCCGTCCACGTCGCGCAGCACCGCGATCTCGTACGGTCGTGCCTCGCCGAGCAGCCCGGTGCCCAGGACCTTGGCGACGGCTTCCTTGGCGGCGAACCGGCCGTGCAGGAACTCCTCGCGCCGCCGGCCGCCGAGGCTCTGGGCGTGGGCGAGTTCCTCGGGGGCGTACAGATGACGCAGGAGACGGCCGTGACGCAGAGTCCTGTTCAGGCTCCCGATCCGCAGCACGTCGACGCCCATCCGCAAGGGTGGCCGGCAGTCACAGCCGCTCATACGCGCCGCCTTCGGCACGCGGGGTGAAGTGGGCCAGTGACGACTCTCCGGTCTCCGGGTCGGTGTCCACCAGGACGATGTGGTCGTAGCGGTCGCGCCAGTCGCGCCGATGGGCGGCCAACTCCGCCCAGACGGCGGTGCAGTAGGCGTCGCGGCGGGCGCGGTGGACGTCGTAACCGTGCGTCCGGCCGGGGACGGCGGTGGCGCCGGTGACGAGCAGCCGTCGGCTCCCGGGCTGTGCGGCGATCGTGTCGAGCCACTGCCGTACGTGCGCGGTGCTGTCGGCCGGCAGCAGCGTCCGCAGGGACAGATCACCTCCGTCCTTGAGGACGAGCAGTACTCCCGAGTCGGTGAGTCCGCGTTCCTGCACGAGAGGGAGACGGACGGGCAGTGTCGTCTGTTCCAGGACGGCCACGGCCACGGTCAGGCCGGGTTGGGAGCGCGTGTAGGCCGCCGCGATGCGCAGCGCGGTGAACGGCGACGCCAGGCCCTGGCCGGAGACGGCGAAGCTGTTCGCACGATTGCCGTAGAGGGCGTTCAGATACGACGCGGGCTGGACGGACGGCACGCGGTCGGGCAGCGCGTGCGCGCAGATGATGAGGTCGGCGGGCGGGGCGGTGACGCCGAGTTGGGCATGGAGCAGGTCGAGCAGGTCGGTGTGCGTCACCCCGTCGGCGGTCAGGTCGTCGGCCGTCAGCGCGTCCGCGTCGATGTCGATCTCGTACCGCCGGTGGAGATCGCGGAGGTAGGCGAGCTGGCGCGGGTCCCACACGTGCGGACGTGCGGGAGGGGACGCGACGGCCGTCGCGGTCCGCAGGCTCAGCACGCCGGGGCCGGTGTCTCGGACCGGCGGGCGAACAGGTCGGTGAGCGTTCCGACGGTCTGGAGATCGACGATGTCGAGTTCGTCCGGGTCGACCTGTACGTGGAGTGCTTCCTCGATCTCGACCAGCAGCTCCAGCATCGAGGTGGAGTCCAGGTCGAGATCGTCGAACAGGCGGGTGTCCTCGGTGAGTTCGGCGACCTGCCGACCGGTGACGGCGCCGATACCGCTGCGCAGGGCCGCGATGATCTCCGTGCGTTGCATGTTCTCTCCGGAGGTGGATGTCGATGTGGACGTGGATGTGGACGTGGGGGCGGGGGTGGCCGTGTGGTCTGTGGGGACGGGCACGACGAGCCGCTGCCGCGACAGCATGCCCTCGACCGAGTCGCGGGCGCGGACGAGCCGGGGACGCCCGTCGAGGACCAGGACCTCGGCGGGCGCGCCGAACCCGAGGAAGTGCACCGGTGACGCGGTGGGGCCGTACGCGCCGGAGCGCTCGATCCCGATCAGGTCGCCGGCCCGGACCCGGGGCAGCGGGATCCTCTTGGCCAGCAGGTCGTTGGGCGTGCACAGCGGCCCGGTGACGGTGTACGGACGGCGCGGGGCGTCGGGCTCGTGCGGGGAGAGCAGCCGGACGGGGAAGTTGCGCTTGACGAGTTGGCCGATGCCGACCGCGTGCATGTGGTGGTTGGTCCCGCCGTCGCAGACGACGAACGTCTCGCCCAGGGAGTCCTTCACGGACACGGCCCTGGTGACGTACAGGCCCGCGTCGGCCACCAGATAACGGCCGAGTTCGGTGATCAGCCGGCAGTCCGGATGGGCGGCGGCGTACGGTTCCACAGCCTCGCCGAGGCCCGCCGCCAGGGCTTCCACGTCCAGGTCGGTCTCGTTGTCGAAGTACGCGACGCCGAAGCCGCCGCCGAAATCGACGGTCTCCAGCGGGTGTCCGAGTACGGCGGCCAACTCGTCGGCCAGCCGCAGCACTTCCCGCGTGTTGTGGATGATCGCCTCGTGATCGAGGAACCTGCTGCCGAGGAAGGCGTGCAGCCCCATCACCCTTACGTGGCGCAGCCCGCGAAGGACTCCGCCCGCCTCGGCGACCTCGGCGGCGTCGATCCCGAACTGACGCGGCTTGCCTCCCATGGTCAGTGCCGAACCGGGCGCGCGGCGGGCGGGGTTGATACGCAGCATGGCGTCGACGGTGCGCCCCGCCTCGGCGGCGATCCCTTCCAGCAGGGCGAGTTCGTCGAAGGACTCGCACACCACGGCGTGGATGCCCGCCCGCACACAGGCGCGCAACTGGGAGGCGTCCTTGGCCGGCCCCAGATAGATGATGTTCTCGGGGGCCACCCCGGCGTCGAGGGCCGTTCTCAACTCGGCGGGCGAGCACACCTCCGCGCCCGCGCCCTCCGCCCGCAGCAGCGCGCAGACGCTGATGTTGGGGTTGGCCTTGAGGGAGTAGAAGACATCCACCCGCGGATGCAGCAGCCCTCTCAACCGCCGGTAGGTGTGCCGCAGAACGTCGGCGTCGTACAGATAGAGCGGCGTACCGAAGTGTTCGGCCGCCTCCAGGATCAGGGCGTCACGCACGGATCGCTCCCAGCTTGTTCGCGTGGTGGCTGTCACCGGTCAGGGCGTCGAGGCTGTCGCGCACGCGCAGTTCCAGCCGGGCCAGGGAATCGGGGTCGGGGGCGAACAGGCAGGTGTACAGCCGTCCCGGGAAGGACCGGCCGTCCCGCGCCTGCTCGGCGAGGGCGTTGAGCGGGGCGAAGCAGGAGAGGACGGCATGGGCACCGTCGGGGCACGGCGTCAGGACCGGCTCCAGCGCCGCGTGCAGCCGCGCGAACGGCAGCGCGCCGCTCAGCCGCAGTGTGAACTGCCTGGCCAGCGCGTACGGCAGACCGGACGCGAGCCGGTCCCCCATGAGCGGCAGTTGGTAAGTGGGCAGATTGAGCCGGGCGTTGATCTCCAGCACCGGATGGAGGGTGCCGTCGGCGCCGCACAGCGCGTCCACCCCGACGACCCCGTGGTAACCGTCGCGGTGGAGCGCCCGGCCGATCCGCAGGGCACAGTCCTCGATCTCCGCCCGGTGCTTCAACGCCCACGGCGACTGGGCCGAGTTGCCCTGCGGGACGCCGTTGTCCAGCAGGGTCTCCAGCACGGTGTCCAGGACGACCGAGCCGTCCTGCGCGACGGTGAACTGGTAGAAGAGATCACAGGTCTTGGGCAGGAAGCGCTCCACCACGACGTGCAGGCGGTCGTCGCCGGTGCGTCGGGCGCGGCGCCGTACCATCTCCAGCAGCCGCCGGGCCCGGACCGGACTGTCCAGGCGCAGCAGCCCCCGGCCCGAGACCCCGAACGCGTCCTTCACGATCAGCGGCTCGAACGGCTCATGCGGCTCGAACGGCTCGAATGGCTCATGCGGCCTATGCGGCTCGAACGGCTCGGCGCGCAGCGCCGAAGCCAGGTCCTCGACCGACTCGCAGCATCGGCCGGGCACGGCCCGCAGCTCCAACTCCTCCACCAACCGCCGTGCGTAGATCTTGCTGTTGACCCGGGCGGCGACGGCCGGGTCTGCCGCGGCGTACCGCAGACCGGTGAGCGCCGCGATCCGCCGGGTCCCCTCCGTACTCCCCATCGGCAGCAGATACGCGCCGCGTTCGGCCGCGGCCCTCAGCCGGGCGAGGGCGCGGGTGTCGGACAGGACACGGTCCGCGGTCTCGACGGTGTCGGGACCATCCACGGTGATACCGGTGGGCGCGGTGACACCGGCCGTACGCAGATACGCGCGGAACGAGGCGTCGAGCGGCCGGCCCAGCAGCAGTTGGTCGCCCGGCCCGGCCAGGCACACCCCCAGCTCCTCCATCGCCTGCGCCGGCCGTGCCGCCGCCACCGACGGCGGTGCCGGCAGCCCCACGGCGCCGGCGCCCCAGGCGCGCTCGGCCTCGAAGTTGCACAGCAGCACGAACTCGGCCTCCGGGTCGCCCACCAGCGCCTCCTTCAGCCGGCGCGGGTAACCGGACGCGTTCACCGCGCACCGTGCCGCAGCAGCATGGCGGCGAAGCTGGCGCCGAGCCCGGGGCAGGCCAGTAGGGAATACCCGCCGGGCGCCAGCCGGCCGCGCTCCCGAAGCGTCTCGAAGTTGATCAGGGAGTCGGCGGCGAAGCAGTGGCCGTAGCGCGGCAGGTTGTCCAGGAAGACCCGGTCGCGATCCACGCCGAGGGCGTGCACCACCTGGCTCCAGAAGACGCGGCTGATGTTGCTGGGGATGAAGTGGTCGACTTCCGCGAGGGTCAGCCCGGCCTGCGACAGGACCTCGCCGACTACCTTGACGGTCATGTCGACGCTCGTGTCGATGAACCGCCGCCGGGGGAGCGCCTCGTACAACGTGAGGAAGTCGGCGAACGAGCCGTCGTGTCTGACCGCGTAACCCCGGACCTCGTCGCCGGGTCCGTCCCAGGACACCACTGTGGCGGTGGCGCCCTCGCCCATCACGTCACCAATGGGGTAGTGCATCTGGTTGAGTTCGGTGAACGGCTGGTCGCCGTTGACGACGAGAGCCCGCGCGCCCGGAGGCTCCGCCCGCAGCAGCTCACCGGCGATCTCCAGGGCCGCCAGTGTCGACGCGCACGCCTGCTGAGACACCGCGAACACCTGTGTCCGCCCGAGACCGAGCGCGTCCCGCAACTCCCGGGCGACGCTCACCTGCGCCGGAGCCGCCTCCAGACTCGCGTGCACATAGATCAGATAGGCGGTTTCCCGCCGCCCGCCGGCCCGCTCCAGGGCTTTCCGGGCCGGCGGCACCAGGAGGTCCAGCAACGGAAGTTCCGGGTCCCATCGCACGGCGGCAAGACCGTGCATCCGCTTCAGCACCGCCACCTGTCTGGGTGCGAGCCCGTGGAGAGCGCCGATCTCGGCGACTCCCACCTCCCGTTCAGGGACGGAGACTTCAGTCCAGACGAGCTTGAGACCGTCCGCAACGGACATCGTGGAGCTGCTCCCTATGGTGTTGTCGGACCTGCCGACCGAGATACTTACGGCTGCGGAAAGTGACAGTACCAACACTCGGCGTGGTGGACGATCTTGGAATGGTGTGTCCCACCAGGTCGGCGGCGTCGGCCCCGGCCGGGTGTGGGGCGAGGGTGCGGTTCACCGCCGTGGCGGGGCGGGGCCCTTCGAACCGCCGCCGGTCGACGGCGAGTTGGTCGTGGGCCGCCTCCGCCTACGTGCGCCGGCGGGAACGGGAATCAGAGCGACTCGTGCGCACCACGCGATGAGTTCTCGACGGCTTCCGCCAGTCGGGCGAGCATGCTGCGGTGCCGCAGCTGGATCAGGGCGTCCACCACTCCGTTGTGCAGGAGCCCGCCCGGCCCGCGCAACGGGTGCTCGTCCACGATCACCAGACTGTTCTCGCCCCAGGGGCGCACCTCGACGGCGACCCTGGCCGTACCGAGCGGCCCGCTGTCGACCTCCAGCTCCAGCTCCCGGGGCGCCTCCCCGCGGCGTACGATCGTCTGCCCCGAGGCCGTCCAGGGCCCGACCCGCACGGTGTACGCGATCGTGGAGCCGACCTCGGGCCACGCGCCCTCGTCGGGGTACGAATCCGATGTGCCGACCACCCACTCGCCGTAGCGGGAACCGTCCGCCAGGACGGCCCAGACGTCCCGAGGCGGCCGTTCGATCAGCCGATGACGAACAGCCATCACTCCTCCAACCGACAGGGGATATCTGGGTGTACTGCACATATAGGGCAGAGAACCCTGTCTGGGAAGAGTCGCCCATCTGGCCCACCCGGGCAACCGGGGCCGCGCCGGGGCAGCCGTGGGGCGGAGCCCCGGTGCGGGTCCGGGGCGGAGTGGTTCACAAGGGCACAAACTTGCAATCCATGCACGCCTCCGCCCCGCCCTACGGGGTGTTGGCCGCGGCGCCCCGGGCGTAGGACTGAAGTGAGTAAGCGCCCTGCCGCTCCCTGCTCGGCTTCGTCCGGAGCGGTCAGGGCGTGCCAGCACCTCCGCTGGGCGGCTGTTCTGACGAGGAAGGCGGATTCCGTATGACCCCGATGTCGGCGCCATAGCTGTTTCAGGCCAACATCATTCCCGGCGATTTGCTCCTGCCGCCGGTTGAGCGGCTCGGCCGTGCTCTCGATCCTGCCACGGGTCGATGTCGATATCGAGCCCGTTGGCCAGGCCGGCAATCATCGAGTAATAGCCGACGAGCATGATTAATTCTGTGATCTGGCATTCCGGATAGTGATTCCGCGCTGCCTCGAATGCATCCGGTTCAACGGCCCGGGAGAGGAGGAGATCATGGGCGACGTCGAGAGCGACGGTCTCCGAGGTGTCGAAGGCGTCGAAGGCGCTGTGGAAGGCGTGGAAGGCGTCGAAGTGCTCATTACGACGACCCCGGGCGGCGATGGCGTCGAGTTGTTCCTGAGTGACCCCGGAATCGAGTGCGATCGGCGTGTGCTGGACCGCGATGTAGGCGCACTTTACTTCGGCGGCGACGGCCATGATGACCATTTCGCGGGTGCTCGGCGGCAAGGACGAGTTGGTGAGGAGCGCCAGCCCGAGATCCGCGGTCGGTGCGACCAGATCCGGGGCATGGGAAAGCATCTTGAAGATGTTCAGTGGAATCGGGAGCCGGTCGATGACGTCCGGCAGCTTCTTCGGATAGGGAATACGTGGCATGGTCGCGTCCGTCCATTCCGTAAGGTCGATGGAATCGTGTTGCCGCCCGCCCCGTGCAGGTCCGCAGCCCGCCCCCGCCCGCCCTTTCACACGGCGGCGCCGTCAGTGCGCGATGAATCCCCGGTAACCGTCGGCGGCGACGGCGTCGCACGTCTCGCGGTAGGTCTTGACGCCGCCCAGATACGCCATGAACGTCCTCGGCTTCCCCGCGATGTTGGCTCCGGTCCACCACGACGCTGCGCGGGGCAGCAGCGTCGCCGCGCTGAGCGCGTCGACGTGGGCCGTCCAGTCCGCCTCCGCCTCGGCCTCCGCCTCGAACGTCGTGGCCCCGCGCCGGGACAGCCACTGGAGGGCGCCGGCGACCCAGTCGATGTGCTGCTCGATGGAGAGCACCATGTTGCTCAGCACGGAGGGACTGCCGGGGCCGGTGACCAGGAACAGGTTCGGGAATCCCGAGACGGCCAGGCCCAGATACGTGCGGGGGCCCTCGGCCCAGGCGGCTGCGAGTGTCCGGCCCGACCTCCCACGGATGTCCATGGCCAGCAGCGCCCCGCTCATGGCGTCGAAGCCGGTGGCGAAGACGATGCTGTCCACCGGGTACTCGTCCGTGGCGGTGACAACGGCCCGCCGCGTGACGCGGATCAGCGGGCTGGAGCGCAGATCCACCAGCTCGACGTCGGGGCGGTTGAAGGTCTCGTAGTAACCGCTGTCCAGGCAGAGCCGCTTGGCGCCGAAGGGGTAGTGCCTCGGAACGAGCCGTTCCGCGAGGGCCGTGTCGTTGACCTTCTCGCGGATACGGGCCCGGACGAAATCGCCGGCCGTCTCGTTGGCCTCGCTGTCGGTGATGAGGTCGCCGTAGGTGCCGGCGAAGCTGAACAGGCTGCTCGCCTCCCATGCCTGGCGGTAGCGCGCCTCGCGCTCGGCGGGGCTCACCGCGAGCGCGGATCCGAGGCCGTCCAGGGCCTGGGGGACACCGGACACGGACCGGCGCGCCTCTTCGCGCAGCCGCGGGTAGTGCCTCTTGACCTTGGACCGCTCGGCCGGGTCCAGCGGGCGGTTGCGGGCGGGCAGGGAGAAGTTCGGGGTGCGCTGGAAGACCGTGAGCCGCGCGGCCTGCCGGGCGATCAGCGGAATCGCCTGGACGGCGGAGGATCCCGTACCGACGACGGCGACCCGGCGGCCCGTGAAGTCGACGCCCTCGTGGGGCCAGCGCGCCGTCCGGTGGACGGAGCCGGCGAAGTCCTCAAGTCCCTCGACGTCGGGCAGCCGGCTGTGGGAGAGGCACCCGGTGGCCATCACGCAGTAGGAGGCCGTGAGGGTGGTTCCGTCGTCCGTACGGATCCGCCAGCGGTGACCGGTCTCGTCGAAGTGGGCCGACACCACCCGCGTGCCGAGGCGGATGTCCCGGCGCAGGTCGAAGCGGTCGGCCACATGATCGAGATAGCGCAGGATCTCCGGCTGGCCCGCGTAGCGCTCGCTCCACTCCCACTCCTGCTCCAGTTCGGGGCTGAAGGAGTACGAGTAGAAGGTGCTCTCCACGTCGCAGCGGGCGCCCGGGTATCGGTTCCAGTACCAGGTGCCGCCCACTCCGTCGGCCGCCTCCAGGACGAGGGTGCGCAGCCCCAGTCCGCGCAGCCGGTGCAGCGCGTACAGACCGGCCAGGCCCGCGCCCACCACGACGACGTCGTACGGACCGGGCTCACCCGCGGCTCCCGGGCGGCGGAGCGGCTCCTCACCGAAGACGCGGAGCGGTTCCTCACCGGACATCGGTGGACCTCCCTCCGGCGACCGCGGCCGTGGCGGGTCCGTGCGGACGGACGCGTGGCGGACGGACGCGTGGCAACCGGGCACGGTGCAGCCGTACGCGGATGCGCTCGACGATGTGGTCGAGCGCCCGGTCACTGGCCGGGAGCAGTCCGGTCATGGTGAAGAAGCCGTGGGCCTGGCCTTCGAAGCGGCGCAGCTCCACCTCGACCCCGGCCTCCCGCAGCCGCTCGGCGTACGCCTCGCCCTCGTCGCGCAGCACGTCGTACTCGGCGGTGATGATCTCGGCCGGCGCCAGGCCGGACAGGTCCGCGGCGCGCAGGGGAGAGGCCGCCGGCGCCGTCCGTGACGCGGCGTCGGGCAGATAGTGGTCCCAGAAGCGGATCATCAGGTCGCGGCTGAGCAGGAGTTGGTTCTCCGGGGCGTGATAGCTCGGGGTCTCCAGATCGCAGTCGGTGGCCGGACAGACCAGGATCTGTAGCGCGAGCGCCGGGGCGCCGTCGTCACGGGCGCGCTGAGCGGCCACGGCGGCCAGGTTCCCCCCGGCGCTGTCGCCGGCGACGATCAGCGGCACGTCCCCTCCCGCGATCTCCGCGCGGTGGTCGGCGGCCCATCGCAGCGCCTCGCACGCGTCGTCGACCGCGGCGGGATGGCGGTGCTCGGGCGCGAGGCGGTAGTCGACCAGCACGACGGCGCAGCCGCTCCGTGCGGCGAGGGTCCGACCCAGCGGTTCGACGTCCGCCAGGTCGCCCAGGACCCATCCGCCACCGTGGTAATAGACGATGACGGCCGGCGGATTTCCCTCCGGAATCAGAAGCCGCAGCCGGAAACGAGACCCTTCGGGACCTGTCTCCACATCTTCCGTCCGTGCCATCGCCGGACCGGTGGGCTGCCCTGTCCGCGTACGTATCAGTGCGATCTCGCGACGCGCTTCGGCAGGGGTGCGTTCGGCTAAGGGAATTCCGCCCTCCCGGGTCAGTGTCCGTAGGAGATCCGCCATCGCTCGGTCGAGTGCCATAAGCCACCTCGTCGCGGTTCGGTATGTGCTCACGCCGTACGGAACTTACGGAGGATTGCAGTTGTCCGTCAATGCGATGTCGCCCCGTTTCGGGCGTATTGATAAGGCAGAGAATTTCTGCCGACGCGCCCATTACACGCGCCCTTGTGCGATTTGCGTACGCCTCTTTTCAAATGCTCCGGGCTTCGGTTGAGTGGCGATGGAAGGGCGCCGGCCAGATGCGGGGGATTCACTCTGACATCTGCTGGTCACTCTGGTCCGGACTTTCATCAATTCGTTACGTCGCACGGCTGGGAGAAGGCATGTCAGATTCAGTCTCCATTCACGGATCCATTGGTTCGGACCACCAGGTGGCGGCCCCCGTCGCCGTCGTCGGCGCGAGCTGCCGGCTTCCCGGCGGGGTGGACTCACTCGATTCCCTGTGGGAATTACTGCGCGAAGGCAGGGATACGGTCGGTGAGGTTCCGCCGGATCGATGGGGTCCCGACGCTGTGGCGGGAGTGAGCCCTGAGGTGGCCGAGCGGATGCGTTGGGGCTGTTTCCTCGAACGCGGACTGGCTGATTTTGCCCCATCCTTTTTCGGGATCAGTCCGGACGAAGCCCCATGGGTCGCCCCCGAGTACCGGATCTTCCTCGAAGTGGTGTGGGAGGCGTGCGAGAACGCCGGGATCCCCGTGGACAGGCTGCGCGGGACGAGGACGGGTCTCTTCGCCGGCGTGTACGGCGTCGACTACGTGCTGCGCGCACTGCGCCCGGTGGACGAGATCAACACGTACTACGGCCTGACGGGCGCTCACGGCACCATGACCGGCCGGACCGCCTTCCTCCTGGACCTGCGCGGTCCCGCCATGGCGGTGGACACCGCGTGCTCCTCCAGCCTGGTCGCCCTGCATCTGGCCTGTCAGAGCCTGCGGGCCGGCGAGTGCGACACGGCACTGGCCGGCGGGGCCCAGGTGCTCAGCGCGCCGGAGACCATGATGACCCAGGTGGGCTGGGGCATGCTCTCGCCCACCGGACACTGCCACGCCTTCGACGCGGACGCGGACGGTTTCGTCCGCGGCGAGGGGAGCGGCGTCGTCGTCCTCAAGCGACTGGCCGACGCCCGGGCCGACGGGGACCGGATCCTCGCGGTGCTGCGCGGATCGGCCGTCAACCAGAACGGCCGCGGTACCCGTCTGACCACGCCCTCGCAGCGGGCGCAGGAGGAAGTGTTCCAACAGGCCCTGCGCCAGGCGGGGGTGGACGCGGCCGACGTCGGGATGGTGGAGGGACACGGGCCGGGAACCCCGGCGGGCGACCCGGTGGAGTTCGCCTCCACGGCCGCCGTCTACGGCCAGGGCCGGGGACGGTGCGCGCTGGGCTCGATCAAGACCAACATCGGGCACCTGGAGCCGATGTCCGGGATCGCGGCGCTGCTCAAGACGATCGTGAGCCTCCGGCACGGGACCGTACCCGCCTCTCTGCACTTCAACGAGTGGAACCCGCAGATCGACGCCAAGGGAACCCGGCTGTTCGTGCCGACCGGACCGACACCGTGGCCGGTCGAGGGCTCCCCCCGGCTGGCGGCCGTCTCGTCGTACGGGCTCGGCGGCACCAACGCGCATGTCATCGTCGAGGAGCCGCCCCCGGCCGCCGTCCCGCCGGCCCGGGAGCCGACGGGCGCCCCGGCCGGACGGCGGACGGACACCACGACGGACGGCGCGTCCAACTCCACGACGCACGGCGCGTCCAACTCCGCGACGGACAACGGCTCCTGGCCCTGTGTGATGCCGCTGTCCGCCGGTACCTCCGGGGCCCTGCGGACCGCCGCCGCACGTCTGGCCTCCTGGCTGGAGCAGGACGGTGGCCGAACCCCGCTGTCCGACGTGGCCCACACCCTCGCGGTACGCCGCTCCCACGCCCCGGCCCGACTCGCGGTGGTCGCCGCCTCCCGTACCGACCTGGTCGCGACCCTCACCTCCTACGCCGCCGACGGAACGGCGCCCGACGCACGCACGGGGCTGGCCGGACGGGAAGCGGGGCCGGGAGCCGTATGGGTGTTCTCCGGCCAGGGCTCCCAGTGGGCCCGCATGGGCCGCGGACTGTGGGAACACGACGAGGCGTTCACCCGCGCCGTCAGGGAGCTGGAACCACTCATCCTCAAGGAGTCCGGACTGCTGGTCTCCGAGGTGCTGGCCGAGCCCGAGGTGGTCACCGGCATCGCGCGGGTGCAGCCGGTCCTCTACGCGATGCAGGTCGGGCTCGCCGCGATGTGGCGCAGCCGCGGACTGGCACCGGCCGCCGTCATCGGCCACTCCTTCGGTGAGGTCGCCGCCGCCGTGGTGGCCGGGGTGCTCACCGCCGAAGACGGCGCGCGCGTGGTGTGCCGCCGCTCCCGGTTCATGGCCGACATCGCCGGACGCGGCGCCATGGCCTCGGTCCAACTCGGCCCCGACGAGGTCGAGGCCGAGCTGGCGGGGCTGGGCACGGTCGCATCGGAAGTGAATGTGGCGGTCAGCGCCTCGCCGTCGTCCACCGTCGTGGCCGGCGACACGGAGCAGATCGAGGCACTGCTCGAACACTGGGAGGCGGCGGGCGTCGGCGCCGCCCGCGTGGCCGTGGACGTCGCCTCGCACTCCCCGCAGGTCGACGGGATCCTCGACGGCATCCGTGACGCCCTGACCTGTCTGACCCCCGCGCCTGCCGCCATCCCGATCTACAGCACCGTCCACGCGTCCGCCCGTACCGAGGTGGCCGGGGACGCCGAGTACTGGGTGGCCAATCTCCGGCGGCCGGTGCGGTTCGCCGACGCGGTGGCCGCCGCGTCGGCCGACGGCTTCCGGATGTTCGTGGAGGTGTCGCCGCATCCGCTGCTGGCCACCGCCCTGCAACAGAACCTGGCCGCGGCCGGACAGGACAGCGCCCTCGTGCTGCCCACCCTGCTGCGCGACCAGGACGAACGGCAGACCGTCTCCCGGCACCTCGCCGAGGCGTACTGCGCGGGCTGCCCCGTCGACTTCGGCCGCCCCTACGGGGACGGGACCCTGGCCGACGTGCCGGGCACCGTGTGGGAGCACGACCACTATCTGCTGGAGCGGCCCGTCGTGCAGAGCCCCGGAGCCGCCGGCCGGGGTGGCCACCCGCTGCTGGGCGGCCGTGTGCACGGACTCGACCCCGGAGACGACAGGCACTGGTGGCAGCCGCGCCCCACCGTGGCGGCGCTGCCCTGGCTCGCCGACCACCGCGTCGAGGACGTGCCGGTCCTGCCCGGCGCCGGGTTCTGCGAGATGGCGTACGCCGCCGCCCGCGACGTATGGGAGGCCGGACCCGCCGATGTGCGCGCCGGCGACGTGGAGCTGCTGCGACTGCTTCCGGTGGCCGAGGAGAGCGAACTGATCGCCACCGCCACGCCCACCGAAACCGGCGCGGTCCGCTGGGAGTTGGCCGGTCTGGACCCGGAGGGCAACCGCACGCCGTACGCCTCCGCCCTCCTGCACCACGAGCCCGGCAGCGCCGCACCGGACCCGCAGGACCTGACCGCGCTGACCGCCGCGCACCCGCGGTCCGCCGACGTCGCCGCGTTCTACGCCGGTCTGCGCGAACGGCACAACATCGAACACGGCGACGCCTTCGCCGGACTGACGGACCTTTACCTGGCGCCGGAGGACGACGAGCCGAGCGCCCTGGCCCGTATCGGTCTGGACGACTCGGCGTTCACCAGGGCCAGCGGACTCAACTGGCACCCCGCCCTGCTGGACACCTGCCTCCAGACACTCGCCGCGCTCTGGGCCGACACCGCGGACCTGGGAGACGCGCTCTCACTGCCGACCCGCGTCGGCTCGGTGCGTGTGCACCAGGACACCTCCCGGGGCAGCCACTGTCTGGCCCGCATCGACACGGCGGACGCCGAACGGTGCGTGGGACGGCTGTGGTTGCTGGACGAGGACGGTCAGATCCTGGCCGAGGCGACCGGCGTCGTCTTCAGCAGGGTCGGTGACATGAGCGCCGAGCAGCAGTTCAACGACCGGCTGCTGCGCGTCCACTGGCAGCCGCACCCGCTGCCCGCCCAGCCGCCGGAGAACACCGCCCGCGGCCGGTGGCTGCTGCTCGCCGAGGACGGGACGGACCCCTTCACGGAGCAGGTGGCCGACCTCCTGCGGATCGCGGGGAACGACTGCGCCGTCGTCGCCGTCCCGGCCGGCGCCGAGAGCGTCGACGCCACGACCACCGAGCACATGGCCGCCCCGGATCTCGCGGGCGTGGTCGTCCTGGCGGGCCGTGAGGACGCCGCCGTACCGGAGGCGGCCGACCTCGGCCGGGCCCATGACCGCGTACGGCGGCTGGCGCTGCTGGTCAAGGATCTCGCCCGCCACACCGGCTCCGCCCGTCACACCACCAGTTCCGCCAGCCATACCGGCTCCGCCCACCCCCGGCTCTGGGCCGTCACCCGCGGCGCCCAGGAAGTCCTGCCCGGCGACCCGGTCAATCTGGCGCAGGGCGGAGTCCAGGGCCTGATGCGCGTGCTGTCGTACGAGCACAGCGAACTCTGTCCGACCGTCATCGACCTCGACGACGACACCGCCGCTGTCGACCTCGCCGCCGACCTGATGTCGGGCGACCGCGGTGACGACGAGATCTCCTGGCGCGCCGGAATCCGCTACCGGGCCCGCCTCGGACTGGCGCCGATGCGGGACGACGAGCGGCGTACGAAGGAGTCCACCGCCCCCGGCGACGGATACGCGCTGCGCCTGCGCAACCCCGGCGACCTGGACTCCTTCGAACTCGTGCACCAGCCGCGCCGTACCCCCGGCCCCGGAGAGGTGGAGGTCCGGATCGCGGCCAGCGGCCTCAACTTCCTCGATGTGCTGGTCGCCATGGGCCTCTACCCCACCGAGTACGGCATCGGCATCGACTGCGCCGGCACCGTCACCGCGCTCGGCGAGGGCGTGGACGCGCAGTGGCTGGGGCGCCGGGTGGCGAGCATGGTCGGCGGAGGCGGCGGCCTCTCCTCCTACGCCACGACCCGGGCCGACTGGCTGCTGCCGGTCCCCGACGAGATGAGCCTGGAAGCGGCGGCCGGAATGCCCGCCGCCCATGTCACCGCCTGGTACTCGCTGTGCCATCTGGCGGACCTCCGCCCCGGTCAGACCGTACTGATCCACTCCGCGACCGGCGGCGTCGGGCTCGCCGCCGTCCGTATCGCCCAGGCGCGCGGCGCCACGATCCTGGCGACCGCGGGCACCGACACCAAGCGGGAGTTCCTGCGTGAACTCGGCATCGCCACCGTCATGGACTCCCGCTCGCTCGACTTCGCCCAGCAGGTCCGCGAGGCCACCGAGGGACGCGGGGTCGACGTGGTCCTCAACTCCCTCACCGGCCAGGCCCTGAAGACGAGCCTGGATCTGGTCGCACCCGAAGGCCACTTCATCGAGATCGGCAAGCGGGACATCTACGCGGACACCCGCGTCGGCCTGTATCCGTTCCGGCGCAACATCTCCTTCCACAGCGTCGACTTCGGCCTGCTCGCCGACACCCACCCCACCCTGATCGCCGCGCTGCTGGAGGAGATCTCCGAGGCGCTCGCCAAGGGCGAGATCGGCGCCCCGCCGCACACCGACCACCCCGTGGAGCGGGCCTCCGAGGCGTTCCGGACCATGGCCAACGCCGAGCACATCGGCCGCCTCACGCTCACCTGGCCGGACCACGGCACGGTCTCCACCGTGCAACTGCCCGAGGACGTACCGGTCGTACGCGACGACGGCAGCTATGTGATCACCGGCGGTCTGGGCGGACTCGGTCTGCTCATCGCCCGTCGGCTCGCCGATTTGGGCGCCGCGTCCGTCGTCCTGTGCAGCCGCTCGGCGCCTTCCGAGCATGCCGAACGGGTCCTGGCGGAGCTGCGCGGGAGCGGCACCCGGATCGCC
Source organism: Streptomyces sp. NPDC006643 (assembly GCF_042870175.1). Lineage (NCBI taxonomy): Bacteria > Bacillati > Actinomycetota > Actinomycetes > Kitasatosporales > Streptomycetaceae > Streptomyces > Streptomyces sp. NPDC006643. Next base: position 17,224 of record NZ_JBIAHA010000014.1, read on the forward strand.
ACGGTGAGCGGCGACATCGCCGAACCCGGCGTCGCGGAGCGCCTGGTGGCCGAGGCCACCGCCGAGGGACACCCCCTGCGGGGCGTCCTGCACACGGCGGCCGTAGTCGAGGACGTCACGGTCGCGGAGTTCGACACCCGCATCCTCGACCGGGTGTGGCGCCCCAAGGTGACCGGGGCCTGGCGGCTCCACGAGGCCACCCGCGACCACGACGTGGACTGGTGGACGGGCTTCTCGTCCATCGCGTCCCTGTACGGGTCACCCGGCCAGGGCTCGTACGCCGCCGCCAACGCCGCACTTGACGAGCTGTGTGCCTGGCGGCGCGCCCAGGGACTGAAGGCCACCAGCATCAACTGGGGGCTGTGGGCCCAGTTCGGCAGGGGAGCCGCCCTCGAACAGCGCGGCTACTCCATGATCGACCCGGCCGAGGGCATCCGGGCCCTGGAGTCGATTCTGCGCCACGCCAGGCCGCGTACCGGCTACGCGCCCCGGGACATCTCCCGCTGGCTCCAGAACTACCTCAGCTCGATGGAGACCACCTTCTTCGCAGACATGGCCGACCGTCACCGGGCCGCGAACGCCCAGGACGAACGGGAGACCCTGGACCGGCTGAGCCAGGCCGGCGATCAGCCCGGCCGGCTGCGGCTGCTGGAACAGCACATCGCCGACAACGTCGCCGTCATCCTGCGCATCCAGACCGAGAACATCAGCCCCGAAGACAACCTCGCCGCCCTCGGCCTCGACTCACTGATGGCCCTTGAACTGCGGACCCGGCTGGAACACAGCCTCACCATCGACATCCCCCGGACGGTCATCTGGACCTCACCCACCATGGCGGCCCTCGCCGCGCAGATCGAGGCGTACCCCGAAGCCCCCTGGGCCGGCCTGACCCAGCCCCCGGAGTCGACATGAACCACGACCACGACCGCGGCCACGACCGCGAGCGCCACGACCGCGGCCACGGCTACCGGCTCGTCGGCGGTCCGGCGGAACTCGTCCGAGACCCCGTCCCCCCGGTCCGCCGGGACCGGACCCGGATGACGATCCGCTGGCACAACGGCTACGAGCACTACGAACTCGACGAGGCGAGCGTCCGCACCTCGTCCCGGCCGGTCTACCGGTGGATCTACCACACCAAGATCGCCGAGTAGGACACGGACACCGACCGCTCACCGCTCACCGGCCACCGCGAGAAACCGAAAGACAGAACCGAAGGACAGAACCGAAAGAGAAAGCCGAAGAAGAAAGGGGAGAGACCATGCCCGACACGAACACGTCACACGCGTTCATCAGGCTCCCCGGCGGACGTTTCCACTACCGGCACTGGGCCGGCGCGTACCCCGACCGGCCCGCCGCGCTCCTGCTCCACGGGGGCACCGCCAGCACCGAGACCTGGCGGGAGATCGCGCCGGCGCTCGCCGCCTCCCGCCCGGTCTACGCCATCGACCTGCGCGGACACGGTCTGAGCACCAAACCGGCCCAGGGCGGCTACCACTTGTGGCGTGCGGCGGACGACGTCACCGACTTCATCGCCGCCACGGGACTCGAACGGCCCCTGCTCATCGGCCACTCCTGGGGCGCCGCCGTCGCCCTCGTCCTGGCCGCCGCCTCCTGTACCCGCAGGCCCGCCCCGGAGCTGTCCGCGCTCGTCCTCGAAGAGATCCCGCCCACCATGGCCTCGCCCGTCCTGGCCGAGTTCGCCGAGGCCGCGGCGGAGCTGGCCGGCAGCCCGACCCAACTGCTCCAGGCCGTCATCCGCACCGCCGGCAGCCGGCACACCGACGCGTACGTCGACACCATCGCCCACGGACTGCACCACACCACCCCCACCGCCGTCCGCGGCGTCTTCGCCGACGGCGCCGGCCAGGGCGACCTGCTTCCCCTCCTCGCGGACGTCTCCGCTCCCGTGCTCCTGCTGCGCTCCGACCCGGCCGTCCGCAGCGGGATCGACGGCGCCGACTGGGAGCAGGCCCGCCACCACCTCCCGCCGGACGGCCGCATGACGCAGATCGCCGGCGCCGACCACGACATCCATCGCACGCATCCGGAGGAATTCCTCGCGGCCCTGGAGGAGTTCACCCGCGTCCCTGACCGTCAGTGAGATCGACAGAGATCTCTCCGTGAATGAAACACAACAAGGAATGGAGAAGAAGAGTGGATTCGACCGAGACAGCAGAAGGCCGGACCGATTTCATCGACCGGGGAGTGGCAACCACCAAGACCCGGGACGTGGAGTCCTACGGCAAGCTCCTCATGGACGACCTCCAGTACGAGGACGTCACCTGCGGCGCGGTGTACGAGGGTAAGGAAGCCTTCCTGGACTACTACCGGACGTGGCTGCGTACGTTCCCCGACTTCGAGATGACGACCTTCCCCTCCGCCATCACCACCGAGCGGGCGGCCGTGCCGTGGGTCATCACCGCGACGTACGGCGACCCGCTGCCCGGACTTCCCCAGGAGATCGCGCGCGGCAGCCACGTCACGCTCAAGGGAATCTCCACGGTGGAGTTCGGAAGGGGCGACTCCATCAGCGCGATCAAGGAGTACTACGTCGTCGCCGAGGTACGCCCGTAGGCGGAACCGGAGCAGCCGCCCAGGAGGCGGCGCGACAGCTCCGGAGGAACACGAACCGCCGGCCGCCGCCCATGGCCCGCAAGTGCCATGGGCGGCGGCGCACCCACTCCTCCGCAAGCGGCCACGACAGCGCGCTCCCGCGCCGCGCGATCCCTTACCCGACACTTCCGCAGACGCGTCATTGGAGAGCTACGCATGAACCAGCCCCTGCGCCCGGCGACCACCCGCGACCGTCAAGTACCCGACGACGAGAATGTGTTGTCACCGGAATTCTGGAAACGTCTTCCGGACGATCGCGACGACGTCTTCGCCGCATTGCGCGCCGAACCCGAACCGGCTTTCTTCCCCTATTCCGCCGTGCCCGGCTGGCCCGCGCAGAGCGGATTCTGGGCGATCACCCGGTACACGGACATAGAGGAGGTCTGCCGCAACCCCCAGGCCTTCAGCTCCGAACCGACCGTCTACCGACTGGAGGAGACGGCGCCGCCCGGAGACCAGGGATCCATGCTCAACCTCGACGCCCCGCGCCACACCCGCTTACGGCGGATCGTCGCCCGCGCCTTCACCCCCCGGATGCTGCGGACGGTCGAGAAGGACATCCGGGTCGTCGCCCGACGGGTCACGGGCGAGCTGGCCGAGCGGGGGGCGTGCGACTTCGCCACCGAGGTCGCGTCCGCGATGCCCCCGGAGGTCATCTGCACCATGATGGGCATCCCGCCGTCCGGCCGGGCGAACGCCGTCGAGGTCGCCGAACTCGGTATGGCGCTGACCGACCCCAACTGCCCTGTCTCTCTCGATGAGTTCATGCCCAAGCTGGCGGAATGCCTGCGACTCGTCGAAGAACTCGTACGGCACCGGCGCGAACACCCCGCCGACGACCTCATCACCGCGCTCGGCATGGCCAACAGCGACGGCGAGCACCTGACGCACGAAGAGATCGCGTCCTTCTTCATGACGCTGGTCTCCGCCGGCGTCGAGACCGTACGCGAATCCCTCTCCAACGCCCTGGTGCTGCTGACCGAGCACCCGGACCAGAGGGAGCTGCTGCTCGGCGACTTCGAACGATGGCTCGCGCCCACGGCGGACGAGGTCGTCCGCCATTGCAGCCCGGTGGCCTGGATCCGCCGCAACGTCCGGCAGGAGTACACCCTCGGCTCCCACACCTTCCGCCCCGGGGACCGGCTCACCCTCTACTACGCCTCCGGGAACAAGGACGAGACGGTGTTCGAGAACCCGCGCCGATTCGACATCACCCGCGCGCCCCACCCCCACCTCGGATACGGCGGTCCGGGCCCCCACTACTGTCTCGGCGCGCAACTGGCGCTCCGCGAGATCACCACCATGCTCCACGAGCTGTACAGCAGGCTCCCGGGACTCCACGCCACGGCCCCGCCCGTACGCCGCCAGGTCGGCATCATCAGCAGCGTCGTCGGCCTGCCGTGCGCGGTGGCTCCGCGCATGATGCGTGGCTGATACACGGCCGAGGTACGGTCGCAGGAGCCCGGCCGGCCGTACGACTGCGGGCGCAGGCACAGCAGCGCTGAACGCGTACGCACGACAGGTTGGAAGAGATGTCCGTCTCCATTCTTCTCGTCGAGGACGACGAGGTCATCCGCAAATCGGTCGCGATGGCGCTGGAGCGGTACGGCTACCGGGTGGCCGTGGCCGGAGACGGTCTGACGGGCCTGGAACTCTTCCAGGAACGGCGCCACGACCTGCTGCTGCTCGACGTGATGCTGCCGGGGCTGGACGGTATCGGGCTGTGCCGCCGGATCCGCGAGTCCAGCATGGACCCGATCCTGATGATGTCGGCGCGCGGCGACGCGCTCGACGTCGTGTCAGGGCTGGAGGCCGGCGCTGACGACTACGTCGTCAAGCCGGTGGACACGTCCGTCCTGGTGGCGAGGATCCGCTCGCTGCTGCGCCGGGCGACATTCGTGCCGGGCACGGCCGGGGGCGCGGGGCCATCACCCGAACCGGGCGAGCCGAGGGAGCCGGACGGGCCGGCCGTCGACGGGCGCCGGCTGCTCGTCTTCGGCGACCTGAGCATCGACACCGGCGGCCTGGAGGTGTTCCGGGCCGGTGAACCGGTCGCGCTGGCGCCCACCGAGCTGCGCCTGCTGCTGGAGTTCGCGGCCCACCCCGGGATCGTCCTGGAGCGGCAGACGCTGCTGCGCAACGTCTGGGACTACGGCTGGGACGGGGACAGCCGTGTGGTCGACCTCTGCGTACAGCGGCTGCGCAGGAAGATCGGGGCCGAGCGGATCGAGACGGTCCGCGGCTTCGGCTACAAGCTGCGGCGCTGACATGCGCGGCACCCCTGCGACTCTCCTCAACTGGCGCTCCTTGCGCTGGAAGATCGCCCTGCTGGTGGCCGTCGCGTGCTGCTCCATCGCGTTCATCGTCGGCCTGCTGGTGCACGGCAGCACGTACGACCGGTCCATGAACGACGGTGCGGCCAGGGCGTACACCGCTCTGGACAACGCGCTCGCGTCGAGCCGCGGCAGCGGTGGCGGTGGCGGTGGCGGTGGCGGTGGCGGTGGCGACAACCACGACATCGCCGACGTCGTGCACAACCCCGACGAGATGCCCGCGGAGCTGGTCCGGCAGGCCCGGGAACACGGGCAGGCCGAGCTGTACGACGAGAGCAGGCGGTACAGCCCGCGCATGTGGGCGGCGGAGCGGCTGCCCGACGGCAGTCTCGCGGCGGTCACCCTCGACATGACTCCCGACCAGCTCAGCCGCCGCGCCCTGGACCGGAACATGTGGCAGTACTCATTGGCGGCGCTGGCCGTCATCGTCCCGCTGTCCGCGTTCGCCGCCGAACTCCCCAACCGGCGGCTGCGCCGGGTGGCGCGTACCGCGCGGCGCATCGCCTCCGGCGACCTCGCCGCCAGGACCGAGGTGGGCGGCCGGACGGGCGACGAGATCACCGAGATCTCGGCCACCGTCGACGCCATGGCCGACAGCCTCCAGGGCCGGCTGCTCAGCGAACAGCGCTTCACCGCCGACGTCGCCCACGAGCTGCGCACCCCGCTCATGGGTCTGGTCACCTCCAGCGGGCTCCTCCCGGAGGGCGAGGCGACCGAGCTGGTCAGGGACCGGGTGGGGGTCCTGCGGACGCTGGTCGAGGACCTGCTGGAGATCTCACGCCTGGACGCGGACGCGGAACGGGCCGACGTACGGCCGGTGCCGCTGGCCGAAGTCGTCGCCGAATCCCTGGCCAGGGCGGGGATCGTGGCGCGTCTGACGGTCTCGGGCAAGTCCGTGGCCGAGACGGACCCGCGCCGTCTGGACCGTATCGTCGCCAACCTCGTGACGAACGCGCACCGGCACGGGCGGGCGCGGGACCGCGATCATGGGGACGAGGGCGAGGACATCGAGGTGACGGTCGGCGACGGGGTGGTCGTCGTACGCGACCACGGCCCCGGCTTCTCCGAGTCGCTGCTGGCGGACGGACCGAGCCGCTTCCGTACGGGCGCGGCCGAACGCGGCCGGGGCCACGGACTGGGCCTCACTATCGCGTTGGGCCAGGCGCGCGTCATCGGTGCCACGCTGACGTTCGCCAACGCGGCGGACGACGGGGGCGCGGTGGCCACGCTCCGTCTGCCGGCACACCACACCCGCACGGGCTGATACACGACGGATGGGCAGCGGAGCGGCCACGGACGGACGCTTCGGACAGCACGGAAACCAGCGCCTCGCAGGGTGGCTCATACGCGCGAACGACGCGCTCTCCGCCACGGCGGACCCCCTGGAGGTACCTCCATGCGCAATGCCCCGCGCCCTGGCGCCGCCCACCCGTTCCGCAGGCGCCTGGCCGTTCTCATGACGGCCGCGGTCGGCACGGCCGTCATCGGTCTAGGCGGCACCTGGGCATTCACCGGTCACGGCGAGGCGGACGATCTGAGCCCCGGGGCACGCTCCCTGCCGTGGCCGGCGGACGGCCAGGCGAGCGTGTGGGTCGAGGGCGTCGGGAGCCTGGGGACGAAGGGCGAGCAGAAGCCGGTGCCGATCGCGAGCGTCACGAAGGTCATGACGGCGTACGTGATCCTCAAGGAACACCCCCTCCCGGCGACGGACCCCGGTCCGGTCGTCACGGTCGACAGGACAGCGGCACAGGAGTCCGGCTCGGTCGACGAGTCGACCGTCCGGGTCGACGAGGGGCAGCGGCTCACCCAACGACAGCTGCTCGAACTGACGTTGATCCCCTCGGGCAACAACATCGCCCGCCTGCTGGCCCGCTGGGACGCCGGGAGTCAGGAAGCCTTCGTCCTGAAGATGAACCGCGAGGCCGCGAGGCTCGGCATGCGCGACACCACGTACACCGGCGCCAGCGGCCTTGAGGCCACGAGCCGGAGCACCTCCGTCGACCAGCTGAGACTGGCCCGCGCGGCCATGCGTGACGAGGCACTTCGCGAGATCGTCGCCATGCCCGGCACCGTGGACCCCGCCACGGGCGCCATGATCCCCAACACCAACACCCTGCTGGGCCGGGCCGGAGTCATCGGCCTCAAGACGGGCTCCAGCACACCGGCCGGCGGCGCCCTGATGTGGGCGGCCACGGCGCGAACGCACTCCTCGAATCGCCTGATCCTGGGCGTCGTCCTGCACCAGCGCCCGGACACCACTCCGCGGCAGGGCCTCCGGGCGGCGCTCGACAGCAGCGGAAAGCTGATCGAGGGGGCACGGAAGTCGCTGGGTACGGCGGTGCGCGCGCAGAGCGGTGTCTCGTCCTCCCCGCGCGATCCGGACCAGGAGCACGGGAGCCGGGTGGGTGGCCACCGGATCTGGGCCTTCCAGCGGGCGGACGACGCGACCTCGAAGGCCCTGCTCCGCGTCCCCAGCGGCTCCTGACACGGCCCCGACCCCGACCCCGACCGCCCCGGCCCGAACGGTGCCCGGCGTCGGCGGTCGGGCTCCGAGTCGCGCGGCTTCTCACGGTGTCGTACACACGAGTCATGACGAGGACGATTCGCGGGCGCGCCGCGACGGCTGCCCTCGTCGCCCCGCACCCACGGAAGCCCCGGCGAGGCCGATGCCGCGGCGTCCAGGACAGGAGACCAGACCGACATGGCATCCGTACTCATCACCGGCGCCTCCCGGGGCATCGGCAGGGCCGTCGCGATCGAACTCGCCGCCCGCGGCCACCGGGTCGTCGCGACCGCCCGCCGGCCCGAAGACCTCGACGATCTCGCCGTGGACCGGCGTCTGCGCCTCGATGTCACCGATCAGCGGAGCGTGGACGACGCGCTGCGGGACGCCGGGGAGATCGACGTGCTCATCAGCAACGCCGGTGCGACGATCCGCGCTCCCCTGGAGAGCGTTCCCCTCTCCGAGGTGGAAGCCCTCTTCCAGCTCAACACCTTCGGCCCGCTGCGCGTGGCCCAGGGCGTGCTGCCCGCCATGCGGGAACGAGGCGCGGGCCGGCTGGTCTTCGTCTCCAGCATCCAGGGGCGGCTCGTCGTGCCGATCATCGGTCCCTACGCCGCCAGCAAGTGGGCCATGGAGGCGTTCGCCGAGACACTGGCCGTCGAGGCGGGCCACTTCGGCGTCAAGGTGACCATCCTCCAGCCGGGCACGGTCTCCTCCGGCGGCGCCGAGCGCGCCAAGTCCTTCTTCACGGAGAACGATCCCTACACGCCCCTGTTCGAACAGTTCGGCCCGCTGCGCGGCACGTCCATCTTCGAGCCCGTCACCCCCGAGGACGTGGCCGCCGCGGTCGCCGACACCGTCGAACAGCCCGACCCTCCGCTGCGCGTTCCGGTGGGCGCGCCCGCCAGGGTCGCCCTGGAGGCCCGTAAGTCGGCACCGGAGGACGCCCCCTTCGTTCCCCTCGCGCTCGACTGGTAGGCCGCCCCGGTCCGAACGGTCGACCGGTCCGACGGTCGACCGGTCCGACGGTCGACCGGTCCGACGGTCGACCGGGCCGGTGGTCAGCGGGTGCGGGGCTCGGGCGGGGAGGTGCCCGCTGCCAGCGGGGACCGGGCCAGTTCGAGGCAGCCGGCCGCGATCACGGCGACCGCGAGGAGTTCGGGCAGCAGCCACCAGCCGGTCCGGACGCTCTCGCCGAACAGCGTGACGCCGTAGGTGATGCTGATGAGCGCGTCTCCGAGCGTCAGCATCGGCTGCGACGCGACCAGCGAGCCGGCCTGGAGGGCGTTCTGAAGGAGGAAGAGCGCACCGATTCCGGCGACGGCGGTGGCGTACAGCTGCCAGGAGGCGAAGAACGTGGCGAGCCCCGCGCCCTCCTCAAGCCTGGCCACCGCGTCCTTGAGCAGCGCGGCGGTCAGGGCGTACGCGCAGGCCGCGGCGAGTCCCAGCAGCGCGGCGCGCGCGTTCTTCCGGGTCCGGCGCGCGGCGGCGATCAGCACTGCCTCGAAGATGCCGGTGACGATCAGCGCCGGGACCCAGGAGAGCCCGGCCACGGTCTCACTGCCGCCGGTGGGCGCCGCCGCGCCGAGGCCCACCGCCAGACCGAGCGTCACCGCGGCCACGCCGTACCAGGCGGCGCGCGGCAGCGCGGAGCGGAACACATAGCTCGCGATCAGGAGCGTCATGGGCAGCTCGATGACGAAGATCGGCTGTACGACGGCGATGGGCCCCGTCGCGAGGGCCACCGCCTGGCAGATCGCGGCCACGATCACCAGCGCGATACCGGCGAGCCAGACGCGTTGCCGCAGCAGATGCCCGATCAGTGCCAGGCTGAAGGACTGCGAGTCGGGCGCCGTGGCGGCGGCGCGCCGCTGGAGCACGGAGGCGGAGCCGTTGCTGATCGCGGTCAGCACGGCGAACAGGACACTGATCACCGCCCCATCATGCGGGCGCCGGGCGCCGGGGCCGCTCTCATCGCGGGCGGTGCGTGCGCGAGGCGGCCGAACGGGTGATCCGGGACCGCCGGGCCGGGGGGGGGGGGGGGGGGGGGGGGGGGGCGCGCCCGGGCGGCCCCCCCCCCCCCCCTCCATGAACTGAATGGTGCCCGAGCCC